>JACQUK010000022.1 GCA_016210325.1 Chloroflexota bacterium | reverse complement strand
GGGATGAGCCGCCCGATGATGACGTTCTCCTTGAGGCCGCGCAGTGGGTCCATGCGCCCCTGGACCGCGGCGTCCGTCAGCACTCGCGTCGTCTCCTGGAAGGAGGCGGCTGCCAGGAAGCTCTCGGTGAGCAGCGCCGTGCGGGTGATACCCAGCAGCAGGGGCACTGCCCGGGCAGGTTCGCCGCCCTCGGCGAGCACCTTCTTGTTGATGTCCTCGAAGACGAAGCGGTCTACATAATCGCCAGGCAAGAGGTTCGTGTCCCCGGAGTGCTCCACCTTCACCTTCCGCATCATCTGCCGGATGATGACCTCGATGTGCTTGTCGTGGATGCTGACACCCTGGGCACGGTAGACCCGCTGCACCTCTTCGATGATGTACTTCTGGACCTCTTCTCGCCCTAGGATGCGCAGGATGTCGTGGGGGTTCTTGAGGGCGGGGCCGGCGGGCCCAGCGGCCAGGACCTGGCCCGCGGAGACGGTCTCGCCATTCTTGACCACCACAGTGTAGTTGGCAGGAAGCGTCTCGGCCTCCGTTGGGTACTCGCGCTCCTCCCGCTCGGTCCAGACCACCCTCACCGTGCTGTCGGCCACCTGGACCCGGCCGCCAACGCGCGCCACCACGGCAGAGGCCGGCTCGCCCGGCGTGCTCTGCTCGCCGTCCCCGCTTGGCTCGGGAAGCGCCAGAGGCGTACCTGCCTCTACCTGGTCATCCTCTTGCACCATGAGACGGTAGCCAGTGGGCAGGGCATACTCCTCGCTGAAGGTCTCCTCGCTGACCACGCGGACGCGCTTGCCCGACGGAGTCTGCTCGACGGTGACGACCCCGTCAATATCCGAGAGGATGGCCGGGTTCTTGGATACCCGCGCCTCGAACAGCTCTTCCACCCTGGGGATGCCGCTGGTGATGTCAACGCCGGCGACGCCACCGGTGTGGAAGGTCCGCATGGTGAGCTGGGTGCCCGGCTCGCCGATGCTCTGAGCGGCGATGATGCCCACGGCTTCGCCTGCCGTCGCCAGCGCTCCGGCGGCGGGCTGCACGCCATAGCAGTGAGAGCACAGACCGCGGCGCGTTTCGCAGGTCAGCGGCGAGCGGACATACACTCGACTCACCCCGGCTTGCCAGAGGCGATGTGCCTTCTCTACGGTAATCACCTCGTTGCGCTCGAGCAGGACTTCTCCCGTCTTGGGGTCAGCGACGGGCGACGCAGCCAGGCGCCCGTTGATCCGTTCGGGGAAGGAGGCGACGTAGTTGTTCTTCTCCTTCTCCGGCTCGTGGCCGATCCACGTTCCCTGCTCCGTGCCGCAGTCCTCCTGCGAGATGATCATGTCCTGGGCTACGTCCACCATGCGGCGGGTCAGGTAGCCGCTGTCGGCCGTGCGGAGGGCTGTATCGGCCAGGCCTTTCCGCGCGCCGTGGGTGGAGATGAAGTACTCCAGGACCGAGAGGCCCTCGCGGAAGCTGGATTTCACGGGCAGAGCGATGATGCGGCCCTTGGGGTCGGCCATGAGGCCGCGCATGCCCACCATCTGCTTAATCTGGCTGATGTTACCTTTGGCGCCGGAGGCGGCCATCATATAGATACCGCCATACTCGGGCAGCTTCTTCTCGATGGTTGCGGTCATGGCATCCATGGCGCGGGTCCAGACCTGGACCACATGCTCATCCCGCTCCGCCTCGGAGATCAGGCCGCTCTGGTACTGCTCTTCCAGCCGGAGGATGTCCTCCTCGGCCGAATGGAGCAACTGGGCCTTTTCAGCCGGCACCTCCAGGTCATCAATAGCAATGGAGATGCCAGAGACCGTAGCGTAGTGGAAGCCCAGACGCTTGATGTTGTCCAGGACCACTGACGTGCGCTCGTTGCCCAGCAAGTGGATGCACTGGGCCACCAGCCGTTTCAGGGCACTCTTGTCCATGAGGCCATTCCAGTTGGCTGGGTTATGGGCCAAGTCGGCGGGCAGTACGTCTCGGAAGATAGCCCGTCCAGTTGTGGTCACCAGCCATCTCTCGTCCTGGCCCGGTGCGAGCTGGACCTCGTCGGGGTTGATCTGCACCCGTACCTCCTCGTGGAGACCCACATGGCCCAGTTCACAGGCCAAGCGGACCTCGTCGAAGCTCGAGAAGCACTTGCGCTTCTCGGGCTCCGTGGGCCGCGACATGGTCAAGTAGAAGCAGCCCAGCACGATGTCCAGGGTGGGGCCAACGATGGGGTCCCCGGAGGCGGGCGAGAGCATGTTGAACATGCTCAGCATCACCTTGCGGGCCTCCAGCACCGCGCGGCGGGACAGGGGCACGTGCACCGCCATCTGGTCGCCGTCGAAGTCGGCGTTGAAGGCAGTACACACCAGCGGGTGGATCTGGATGGCGCTGCCCTCGATGAGGACCGGCATGAAGGCCTGGATCCCCAAGCGGTGCAAGGTGGGGGCGCGGTTCAACAACACTGGCCGGTTCTGGATCACCTCCTCCAGCACGTCCCAGACCTCGGGGCGGACCCGCTCCACCGTGCGTTTGGCGCTCTTGATGTTATGCGCCATGCCCTTGACCACCAGCCGGTGCATGACAAAGGGCTTGAACAGCTCCAAGGCCATTCGCTTGGGGAGGCCGCACTGCCACATCTGGAGGTCCGGGCCCACCACAATGACCGAACGGCCGGAGTAGTCCACCCGCTTGCCCAGCAGGTTTTGGCGGAAGCGACCCTGCTTGCCGCGCAGCAGGTCAGAGAGGGACTTGAGGCGGTGGTTGTGGCTCCCAGCGATAGCGCGGCCACGCCGCCCGTTGTCAATGAGGGCGTCCACTGCCTCCTGCAACATCCGCTTTTCGTTGCGGACGATGATGTCTGGTGCCTCCAGCTCTAGCAGCCGCTTCAAGCGGTTGTTGCGGTTGATGACGCGGCGGTAAAGGTCGTTGAGGTCACTGGTGGCGAAACGCCCGCCATCGAGCTGGACCATGGGGCGCAGCTCCGGTGGCAGGACCGGCAACACCGCCAGGATCATCCACTCCGGCTTGTTGGCGCTCTTGCGGAAGGCGTCTACCACCCGCAGGCGCTTGACGGCCTTCCTGCGGCGCTGCCCAGAGGTAGAGCGCATCTCCTGCTGCAACTGCTCCCACAGCGCATCCAGGTCAACGCCCTTCAACAGCTCCAGGATGGCCTCTGCCCCCATGCCGGCCCGGAAGACGTCGGAGTACTTGTCCCTCAGCTCCCGGTAGCGGCTCTCCACCAGAAGCTTGCCTTTGCGCGGCTCCTGGAGATCGTCGAGTTGGGCCTGGTACTCGTCCTCCACCTTGGCCCGCTCCTCGGCCCCCTTCAACTGTAGTTCGGATGTCTGCTGCTCAACGGCCTCCTGGAGGGCCTCGGCGTCCTGGCCCTCGGCCGGCCCGGCCTCAAGTGGCGCCCGGGCCGCGGCGACCTTTTCGCCCCACTGCTTCTCCAGTGCCGCCAGGGCCTCGTCCCTGGCTTTCTCCATCTCCTCCCGCCGGCGGGTGCGGGCCTCCTCGTCCACAGAGACAATGATGTACTGGGCGAAGTAGAGGACACGCTCCAGGTTGCGAGGCGAAAGGTCCAGGAGCAACCCCATACGGCTGGGGACACCCTTGGAGAACCAGATGTGGGCTACCGGCGCTGCCAACTCAATGTGGGCCATGCGTTCCCGACGCACCTTGGCGCGGGTTACCTCTACCCCGCAGCGCTCACATTTGACACCGCGGAAGCTGATCTTCTTGTACTTGCCACAGGCGCACTCCCAGTCTTTGGTGGGGCCGAAGATGCGCTCGCAGAACAGTCCATCCCGCTCGGGACGGAGGGTGCGGTAGTTGATGGTTTCAGGCTTGGTCACCTCACCGTAGGACCAGGCCCGTATCTGCTCTGGCGAAGCCAGTCGAATCTTGATGACGTTGAACTCGCTGCTCTGGGGCATCGGCTCACTCTCCCTCTTGGATACCTTCGCGCGTGGACTGGCGGGAGCGCTGATGCATCACTCCGGGAACACCGGATCTCCCTCGCCGCCATCACCCCCCTCGGGGCTCTCCAGGTCAACGCTGGCCTCTTCTGCGGCGGGAAGGGTAGGCTCTGCGACGGCGACCGCCGGCACCAACTCTTCCTCCTCAGGCTCGCTGCCCAGCTCTACCGAGAGGGACAGGGCTTGAAGCTCCTTCAAGAGGACCTGGAAGGACTCGGGGACACCAGCCTGGCTGATGTCCTCGCCTTTGACGATGGCTTCGTAGGTCTTCTGCCGACCGGTGACGTCGTCGGACTTGATGGTCAACATCTCTTGCAGGTTGCTGGCGGCGCTGTAGGCCTCCAGGGCCCACACCTCCATCTCCCCAAACCGCTGGCCCCCGAACTGGGCCTTGCCCCCTAGGGGCTGCTGGGTGATGAGGGAGTAGGGGCCGGTAGAGCGCGCGTGGATCTTGTCCTCCACCAGGTGGATGAGCTTCATCATGTAGATGTAGCCCACCGTGACCGGCTGGGCGAAGGGCTCGCCCGTACGCCCGTCGTAGAGGGTCATCTTGCCCATGATCGGTGGCGCCATGCCGCGCTCCCGGTTGAGACGGCGGCACAGGCGCAGCATATCCTCGTCGCTCATGCCCGAGGGGTCTACCCCAGCCTCTTCCTTGAGCCAGAGCCGCACACAGGCACTGCGGGCCTCGCCTACACGGTCGTCAGCGAACAATGGCTCCATGTCATACCCGTGGGACTTGAGCCAGGCGCGGACCTTGTCCCACTCCACCTTGGGGTTATCCAGGTCCCGCTGGTCCAGGGCATTGGACTGCTGGATGAACCACACCCGCGCCAGGCCATCCCCAATGGCCAGGTCGGTGGCCCCGTCGAACACCGGGGTGACGGCACGGAAGCCAAGGAATCGGGCTGCCCACCCCAGGTGGGTCTCCATCACCTGGCCCAAGTTCATGCGGGATGGCACGCCGATGGGGTTCAGGATCATCTGCACCGGGGTGCCGTCGTTCAGGAAGGGCACGTCCTCCATAGGGAGCACCCGGGAGATGACCCCTTTGTTACCGTGGCGTCCCGCCATCTTGTCGCCCACGGTGATCTTGCGGGTCTGGGCCACCCAGACCCGGACCAGCCTGGTCACGCCGGGCGGCAGCTCGTCCGTGTTCTCTCGGGAGAGCACCCGCACCCCAATGATCTTGCCTCGCTCGCCGTGGGGCACCCGCAGGGACGTGTCCTTCACGTCCCTCGCCTTCTCGCCGAAGATGGCCCGCAAGAGCTTCTCCTCGGCGGTGAGCTCCGTTTCCCCCTTGGGGGTGATCTTGCCGACCAGGATGTCGCCCGGGCCTACCTCAGCGCCGGCGCGGATGATGCCGTCCTCATCCAGGTTGCGGAGGGCGTCTTCACCCACGTTGGGGATGTCGCGGGTGATCTCTTCAGGGCCAAGACGGGTCTCGCGGGCCTCGCATTCGTACTTCTCAATGTGGACTGAAGTGAACCGGTCCTGGCGCACCAGCTCTTCGGAGACAATGACGGCGTCCTCGAAGTTGTACCCTTCCCAGGACATGAAGGCCACCAGGACGTTGTGGCCCAGGGCCAACTCGCCCTGGTCCGTAGAGGAGGAGTCGGCCAGCACCTGGCCTGTCTCCACCTGGTCCCCCACCGAAACGATGGGGCGCTGGTCTAGGCAGGTGCTCTGGTTGGAGCGCAGGAACTTGATGAGGGGGTAGTGGTGTTCTTGCCCTTCTGGGTCGGTCACCACAATCTCCCGGCTGTCGCAGCGGGTGACAGCACCAGCGCTGCGGCTGACCGCCACCTGGCCGCTGTCCATGGCCACCCGGGATTCCATGCCGGTCCCCACCAGGGGGGCTTTTGGTGCCAGCAGTGGCACCGCCTGGCGCTGCATGTTGGACCCCATCAGGGCGCGGTTGGCGTCATCATGCTCCAGGAAGGGGATGAGGGAGGTGGACACAGATACAATCTGCATGGGGGACACATCCATGTAGTCCACCCGGTCCGCCAACTCCATCCCCACGTGCTCACCGATGCGCACCTCCACCTTGTCCGGAACCAGTTGGCCCCTGCTGTCCATAGGGGTGTTGGCCTGTGTGATGACCCGCTTCTCCTCCTCGTCTGCTGGCAGGTACTCGATGTGGGACGGGTCGTCGGTGACGTAGGGCTTCACCGCCACCTGGAACGGGGTCAGGGCGGCCAGCTTCTTGAGCAAGGCCTTCTCTACGACGGTCCCTGCGGGGGCGATAACGCGGCCGCGGTCATCGGTCACCTCCTGCCGCAGGGTGCGGCCCACCAGGTCCGGGTCCTGGTTGGAGAGCTCTCTGAAGACCCGGCGGTAGGGTGTCTCGATGAAGCCGTAGGCGTTGACACGGCCGTAGGTGGCCAGAGACCCCAACAGGCCGATGTTGGGCCCCTCGGGCGTCTCGATGGGGCAGATGCGTCCGTAGTGGGAGTGGTGGACGTCCCGCACGTCGAAGCCTGCCCGCTCGCGGGAAAGGCCGCCAGGGCCCAGGGCGGAGAGCCGCCGCTTGTGCGTCAGCTCAGCCAACGGGTTGGTCTGGTCCATGAACTGGGAGAGTTGGGAGCCGCCGAAGAACTCGCGCACGGCGGCAATAACCGGTCGGGTGTTCACCAGGGCCGCCGGGGTGGCCTCCTGTGGCTCAATGGTGGTCATGCGGTCACGGATAAGGCGCTCCAGGCGCAGGAAGCCGACCCTGAGCTGGTTCTGGATCAGCTCTCCCACTGCACGCACACGGCGGTTCCCCAAGTGGTCAATGTCGTCCGGAAAGTCCTGGTTGTTGTTGACCCGGACCATGGTGCGCATCAGCGCTACCAGGTCCTCTTTGGTCAGGACCCGCTGGTCCGCTGACAGCGACAACCCCAGTCGGCGGTTCAGCTTGTAGCGGCCCACCTTCCCCAGGTCATAGCGTCGCGGGTTGAAGAAGAGGCTCTGGAGCAGGGCCTCCGCGTTCTCCAGGTTGGGGGGCTCGCCGGGTCGCAGTCGGCGGTAGAACTCTAGCTGGGCCGCAGCCAGGACCAGGGCGCCCTCCCGCCGGTACGGCTCAGCAGCCCGCCAGTTGGCCCACAGGCGTTGGAGCTCCCGCTCGCTGAGGTCCTCGGCGCGCTCCATTTCCAGGGGGTTCTTGTCGAGGGTGGACTGGATGTAGCGGTGCTCGGGGTCGGTGTCCACGTCGGTGAAGCGCTCCAGGATCTCGTCCGAGTCCACGTAGCCCAGGGCGCGCAGCAAGGTGGTGACCGGTGCCTTTCGCTTGCGGTCCACCTTCACGATGAGCACGTCTTTGGAGGTGGTCTCGAACTCCAGCCAGGCGCCGCGGTAGGGGATAAGCTTGGCAAAGCAGAAGCGGCGCATGGTGGTGGGGTCCTCCTCCAGGGTGAAGTAGGCCCCCGGAGAGCGGACCAGTTGAGAGACGACCACCCGTTCGGCACCGTTAATGATGAAGGTGCCTCGGTTGGTCATCATGGGCACATCGCCGAAGAAAAGCCGCTGCTCAAGCTCCTCGCCGGTGTCCTTGCGCCGGAGCAGCACGGTGATGTACAAGGGGGCAGCGTAGGTGGCCTCGCGTTCGCGGCACTCGTGTTCGCCGTGCTTGGGGGAGAGGAACTCGTGCTCCAGGAACTCCAGATGAAAGCGGCCGCCCAGGTCTTCGATGGGCGAGAACTCGTGGAGGATCTCCTGGATTCCCTCGGTCTTGAACCGGTCAAAGGACTCGACCTGGATCTGGATAAGGTTGGGGACCCCAAGGATCCGGGGAAGTCGAGCGAAGGACTTGACAACCTTGGACGCGCCGTTTCGCTGGGAAAAGGTCGACACCATAGCCTATTCACGCTCCTTGCACAAGCCAAGAATCAGTGCCCTAGGAAGCACACCTTGAGTGGGGTGATGTGGAAACGCATGGGGCAACGTTCGGAGGACACATGTAGCTAGATTTTAGGATAGCGGATAGAGCCCCCCATGTCAAGGGGGCGTATTCACTCACCTAAAATGTTACCGGAAGGGGTACGGTTCCCTCAGCGAAGAATGTTACCGGGGGGACCATGCCGAGAGAAGAGCGAATGAGCGTGGACGAACGGCGGAAGTACCTGAAGCTGGTGGCGCCTCGG
>JACQUK010000148.1 GCA_016210325.1 Chloroflexota bacterium | reverse complement strand
AGTGAAAAGTCTGCGGCGTCGTTGCGAGTCCCGATGTGATCGGGACACCGCCAGATTGCTTCGTCCCGACATAGTCGGGACTCGCAACCGTTCATGATTTTCTAAGGCACTGGAACCAATGAAAACGGCAATCAGGGTGCCTATTTTCAAGACAACGACGAGGTACACCGTGGATTAGCGGCGTCACCTGACAGGTGGCCTTCTGGAATCTCTACTCACGGATCGACGCCACCGCGCCGCCGTTGCGTCCTCAGCCTAAAGCGGGCTATAATCGAACCTGCCTGAGTTCCACATTCTTGTTGAGAGGACAAGCACAATCGTGCCCAGTGAAAAGTCAGCTCGCGTTGCGGAGCGTAAGCGTCTTGTCAACCGACGGGTGAAGACTCTTGTGCGCACCGCGGTGGCCAAGGCCCGGGAGGCATTGGAGGGCAGTGATGCCAACCGTGCCGAGGTGGTGAAGGCAGCCGTCAACACGGTGGCCAGCGCTGCCCGGAAGCGGGCCATCCACCCCAACAAGGCAGCCCGTCTCAAGTCCCGCCTGGCCAAGAGGCTCAACGCCCACGCCAAGGACACCCCGGCCCAATAGGGTCATGCGTCAGGCTGTGTTGCGTGATAACCCAGTCCGCTCCGCCGTAGCGCTGGTGGTGCGCCAGCCAGGCAGGGCAGAGAAGCTCCTCGTGGTCAAACGTCCCGCGGACGACCCGGAGTTGCCCGGTCTGTGGGGCCTTCCGGCCGCCTCGGCCCAGCGGGGCGAGACCCCGGAGCAAACAGCCCAGCGCCTTGCGCGAGACAAGCTTGGGGCCTCCCTGCGCCTGGTCGGGATGATGGCTGAGGGGAGCCAGCAGCGAAACGGGTACTTGCTGAAGATGGCCCTCTATCTGGCCGATCTGGAGCGTCGCGAGGTCCGTTTGGCACCGCGGGGGGGCAGGGGTGACAGTGTCACCTACTACACGGCCTGGCGGTGGGCCATGCCTGCCGCACTGAAAAAGGGAGCGCAGCGAGGCTCACTCTGCTGCCGCTTGCTGCTGGACTCCTGGAAGTCGGCGGGTGCGCTTGCGTCCCCTGTGGAGGGTCCTGGACCTCGCTGCTAGGGTGAAGACGGAGCAACGATGCGGCAACTGGTCCTGGTGCGGTTCTTCCACGAGATTGCGCTCAAGGGGAAGAACCGTCCTCTGTTTGTGCGGCAAGCCCTGCGGGACCTGGACGCGGCGCTGACCGGCACCGGCCTCCGTGCGATACCAAAGACTCCCATGCTGGCGGCTATCCCCCTGGAAGAGGCCCAGTGGCCGGTGCTCCAAGAGCGACTTGGTGCCCTCTTTGGTGTCGAGAAGTTCATGCGCGGCTACCGGGTGGATGCCACCATGGAGGACATGCGGCGCGCCATTGCCCAGCTCCTCAAAGACCGCCAGCTCACCACGTTCCGCATCACCGCCCACCGCGCTGACAAGAGCTTCCCCCTTACGTCTCCCGAGATCGAGCGAGAGTTGGGCGCCTTCGTCCAGCAGCTTACTGGGGCCCCTGTGGACCTGAGGCACCCTGGGACGAATCTCTTCGTCCACATCTTGCCCCGCGATGCCTACATCTACTTCGAGGAGATGGAGGGCCTTGGCGGGATGCCGGTGGGCGTCGGTGGGCGGGTGGTGTGCCTGCTCTCCGGAGGGATTGATTCGCCTGTAGCGGCCTGGCGGCTGATGCGCCGCGGGTGCAGCGTCATCTTTGTCCACTTCCACAGCTTTCCCTTGGTGGAGGGGACCTCGCGGGAGAAGGCGCGGGACCTGGCGACTCTGCTGGCCCGCTATCAGTTCCGCTCCCAACTCTACCTGGTGCCCTTCGCCCCAGTGCAGCAGCGGCTCCTCCTCAGCGTGCCGCCGGCCTACCGGGTCATCCTGTACCGCCGCTTCATGTTCCGCATTGCTGAGGCCATTGCCCTGGAGCAGAGGGCCGAGGCGCTGGTGACGGGCGAGAGCGTTGGCCAGGTCTCGTCCCAGACACTGGCCAACATGGGCGCCATCAACGCCGCTATGCGCCGCCTGCCGGTGTTGCGCCCTCTCTGTGGAATGGACAAGCAAGAGATCATCGCCCAGGCAAAGAAGCTGGGGACTTATGAGACGTCCATCGTCCCGGACCAGGACTGCTGTAGCCTCTTCGTGCCGCCGCACCCTGTGACACGGTGCACCCCGGAGCAGGCGCTGGAGCTGGAGCAGGGTCTTCCTGTGGAGGAGATGGTGCAAAACGCAGTGAAGGCTGCGGAACGATGTGACTACTCCTGGCCGCCGGTTGAGGCCGTTGCGGCAGTGGCCCCATAGAGGCTGTGCCACAGGCAAATGTGCAGGGCACGGCCCCAGCGGGCGTGACATCCGACAACCGCTGCTGGTGGCCAGGGTGAGGTGAGTACGAACAGTAAGTCGGCCATGCGCAGGCCCTTCCTGCCAAGGAGGGGCCTGCCAGGCCCGTGCGAAAGGGGGTCGAGTGACCAAGCCCTCGGACAAGGCATACCGTCTGGCTGTGGACATCGGTGGCACCTTTACCGACCTAGTGGTCATTGACGAGACCGGCCGCCAGGTATGGTCCGACAAGGTGCTTACCACCCCTGACGACCCGGCCCGGGGGGTGCTCCATGGTCTCAGCCGCCTCATGGCGGCCCACGGGTTCCAGGGCGGTGACTTGGCCAACGTTATCCACGCCACCACTCTGGTGACCAACGCCATCATCGAGCGCAAGGGGGCGGTGACCGGTTTCATCACCACCAAGGGCTTCCAGGACATCCTGCACATCGGCCGCGAGATCCGTTATGACCTCTACGACATGGCCATTGACCTGCCGCCGCCCCTAGTGCCCCGCCACCTGGTCCGCGAAGTGGAAGAGCGGGTGGACAACGAGGGCAACGTGGTGGCCCCCGTGTCAGAGGATGAAGTGCGCCGGGCTGCGGCCGAGCTGGCGGCGGAAGGGGCCGAGGCCATCAGCATCGGCTTCCTTCACTCCTTCATGCGGCCCGCGCACGAGGAGCGCGCAGAGGCCATCGTGCGCCAGGACCACCCACAGGTGGCCCTCAGTGTATCCTCTCGGGTGGCGCCGGAGATCCGCGAGTTTGAGCGCTTCTCCACCACGGTAGCCAACGCCTATGTGCAACCCTTGATGCAGCGCTACCTGGCCAAGCTCAGCACCCAGTTGCAGGAGATGGGGGTGGAGAGCGACCTCCACCTGATGCTCTCCAACGGGGGCATCGCCTCGGTGAACACCGTGCGGGACTTCCCAGTCCGGCTGGTGGAATCCGGGCCGGCGGCGGGCGTCCTGGCTGCCACCTTCTTCGGCTCCCTGGCTGGGCTGAACAACATCATCGCCTTCGATATGGGCGGCACCACCGCCAAGATCTGTCTGGTGAACGATGGCCAGCCCGGCGTCACCTACACCTTCGAGGTGGCCCGTGCCCGCCGCTTCAAGCGGGGCAGCGGACTGCCCGTCAAGGTGTCGGCCCTGGACCTCATCGAAATCGGCGCCGGTGGCGGCAGCATCGCCCGGGTGGACAGCATGGGGTTGCTCCAGGTGGGTCCTGAGAGCTCCGGCGCCAGCCCCGGGCCCGCTTGCTACAGCCTGGGGGGCACCCACGCAACAGTTACCGACTCGGACCTGCTGCTGGGGTACGTAAACCCGGCCTACTTCCTTGGCGGCGAAATGCCGCTGGACGTGGAAGCAGCGAAGAAGGCAGTGGACGGCGTGGCAACTCGCTTGGGGCTAGACGGGTTGCGCACCGCATGGGGCATCCACGACCTGGTGAACGAGAACATGGCCAGCGCCATGCGCATCCACATCGCCGAAAAGGGGCAGGACCCCCGAAAGTATACCCTGGTGGCCACGGGCGGCGCCGGCCCGGTCCACGCCTACCACGTGGCTGCCAAGCTGAACATGCGGCGCGTAGTCTGTCCGCGCTCGGCGGGAGTGGCCTCTAGCCTGGGCCTCCTGGTGGCCCCGCCCAAGATGGACCTGGTGCGGGCCTACCCGGCTCGGCTGGACGAGCTTGACTGGGAGTACTTGGCCCAGGTCTACCGGGAGATGGAGGAGGAGCTGCGGGCACGCCTGGCCGAGGTGGGGGTGAAGACGGAGGAGGTGGAGCTGGTCCGCGTGGCTGACATGCGCTATGTGGGCCAGGGCCATGAGGTGCACGTGAGGCTCCCCGATGGCCCGCTGAGCAAGGCGTCCCTGGGCCCCATCATGGAGCGGTTCCAGGCTGTCTACCAGACCATCTTTGGCAGAGTGACCCCGGGCGTGCGCGTTGAGGGCATCAACTGGCGCCTCTTTGCCCAGGGCAAGGCCCGTCCTCTGCCCCCGTTGGGCGGGATAGGCCCAGCATCCTCGAAGCAAAAGGACGCTGCGCTGAAGGGCACGCGCGCTGTGTACTTCCCGGAGTACCAGGGCTACCACACCACGCCAGTGTACGACCGCTACCGCCTGCCGCCGTCTGTCGTTTACGCGGGGCCTGCGGTGGTTGAGGAGCGCGAGTCCACGACTGTGGTGGGGCCCTCCGGCAAGTTCCACGCTGATGCCACGGGCAATCTAGTCATCGAGCTTGGGTAGGGGGGATGAGGGCTGTGACCCTGGCAGGAATATCGGAGGAGTGATACGGGCATGGACTACGATCCCATTACGTTGCAAGTCCTGTGGAGCCGCCTCATCTCGGTGGTGGACGAGGCGGCCGCTGCCCTGGTGCGGACCTCCTTCTCCACGGTGCTTCGGGAGAGCAACGACTTCGCCTGCGTGCTGCTGGACGCCCAGGGCAACGCCCTGGCCCAGTCCTCCATCAGCATCCCCTCGTTCATTCGCACCCTGCCCCGGACGGTGAAGCACTTCATGCGCTACTTCCCGCCGGAGACCCTGCGCCCCGGCGATGTGCTGCTGACCAATGACCCCTGGCTGGGCACCGGGCATCTACCGGACATCAGCATCTCCAAGCCTATCTTTCGCAACGGAAAGCTAGTGGCCTTCTCGGGCAGCTCCGGCCACCTGCCGGACATTGGCGGCAAGATACGCTCCCCGGACCCGCGTGAGCTGTTCGAAGAGGGGCTGCGCATCATGCCCTGCAAGATGATGGAGCAGGGAAAGCTCAACGAGTTCCTTTTCTTCATGATCCGCAACAACGTGCGTGTACCGGACATGGTGGTAGGCGACTTCATGGCCCACGTGGCGGCTGCCAACACGCTGGAATCACGGCTCCTGGCCCTGATGGACGAGTATAGCATCGAAGACCTGACACCTTTGGCCCAGGAGATCTACCAGCGCTCGCAGCGGGTCATGGAGGAGTCCATCCAGCAAAAGCTCCGGCCCGGTGTCTATCGCCACGAGGTCCACGCCGACGGCGCCAGCGAGGAGGAGCCCATCATCATCCGCTGCGCGGTCACCGTGGGCGAGAAGAACATCGCTATAGACTTCGACGGTACCACGCCCCAGGTCAGCAAGGCCCTCAATGTGGTGCCCACTTACACCTACGCCTATACTGCCTACGGCATCAAATGCCTCCTGTGCCCCGACATTCCCAACAACGAAGGCGTGTTCGTGCCGGTGGAGGTGACGGCGCCGGAGGGCTCCATCCTCAACCCCCGGTTCCCCGCCTCGGTGGGGGCCCGAGCCCTCACCGGGCACCTGCTGCCGGAGGCCGTCATGGGTGCCCTGGCCCCGCTGCTGCCGGAGGCGGTGCTGGCGCCCAGCAGCTCCCCCATGTGGGGCATGAACCTGACCGGTTTCAACAAGAATAATCAGAAGTTCGCGGGCCTCTTCTTCCTGAACGGCGGCATGGGCGCCGGTGCACACCACGACGGCAACCATGCTACCAGCTTCCCCAGCAACCTCTCCAACACGCCTGTGGAGGTGATGGAGAACCTGTTCCCCATCCGCATTGAGCAGAAGGCCATCCGGCCAGACACCGGCGGCGCCGGGAAGTTCCGAGGCGGCTGTGGCCAGCGCGTGGATGTCCGCCTGGTTTCGCCGTACCCCATGACCGTAGGGTTTATGGCGGACCGCACCAAGTACCCCGGTGCGGGGCTACAGGGTGCTCAGCCAGGCGCCCGAGGCAGCTTGCTGATCAATGGCAAGGAGATCTCGCCCAAGGACCAGCTCCGCGCCGAGCCGGGGACGCTGTTCACGCTGAACACCCCTGGTGGGGCCGGCTTCGGTGACCCAGCGGAGCGGGACGCCGCCCTGGCAGAACGGGACGTGCGCGAAGGCTACGTCACCCCAGGGCGGGCCAAGGAAGCGCACCGCGCTCCTTCCAGGCGCAAGGGCCCACAAAGTCAATGAGATGACGACAAGAGAGCTGCGATAGGGGAGCACCATGTCGAAGGGAAGCAAGATGCTGCATTCGGGCGCCTTTCCCTTTGTGCTGCCCTTGGCCGTGGCCCTCATCGTGGGCGCCGGCATGCTGGGGCTAGGTGCCCTGTTCACGGCCGTGGGGGAGGGGGGCACCATCGCTGTTGGGCTGGCCATCATCGTGGGTACCGGCGTCGTGGGCTACCTGCTGACCCGTGGTGAGAAATAGCCGCGAACGCTGTCTTGGCTCTGAAGTGGGGGAAACGGCTTCGTTGCGTGGCACCGTGGCATCCGCAGGCTGATGAAAAGCTGGGAGTGCAGAGCAACTGTCTTGCATGTCAAGAGGTAAGGGCATGATGGGGTTGCCATCTGGTGTGGTGTTTGAGCATGGCGTTGAGGATGGTGAGCAGCTTGCGCATGCAGGCCGTCAGGGCCACCTTT
>JACQUK010000149.1 GCA_016210325.1 Chloroflexota bacterium | reverse complement strand
CGCTCGTACTACACGGCCTACGAGGGCGTCATCCCGGTCGTGGAGCGGCGCCACGCCGAGACCGACTCCGACAGCCAGCGCGAGAAGCTCGAGCAGTTCATGCGGGAGATCCCGTGCCGGGCGTGCGGCGGCGCCCGCCTGCGGCCGGAGAGCCTGGCCGTCACCGTCGGGGGGCTCTCCATCGCCGAGCTCACCCGGCTGTCGATCCGGAACGCCCTCCGGTTCGTCGACACCGTCGACCTCTCCGACCGGGAGCGCATGATCGCCGAGCGGCTGCTGAAGGAGATCCGCTCGCGGTTGGGGTTCCTGGTGGACGTGGGGCTCGACTACCTCACGCTGGAGCGGGCCTCGGCCACGCTGGCCGGAGGCGAGGCGCAGCGAATCCGTCTGGCCACCCAGATCGGGTCCGGGCTCATGGGGGTGCTCTACGTGTGCGACGAGCCATCGGTGGGCCTTCATGCGGTGGACGCAACCCGCCTGGTGGAGACGCTGAAGCGGCTGCGGGACCTGGGCAACACCATCATCATCGTGGAGCACGACGAGTCCATCATGCGGGCCGCCGACTGGGTCATTGACCTGGGCCCTGGCGCTGGCGAGATGGGTGGCCACCTGGTGGTGGCCGGCACACCCCAGCAGGTGGCCGAGCACCCGGACTCGGTGACGGGTGCCTACCTGTCGGGACGCCGCGCCATTCCGTTGCCCAGGCAGCGCCGCCCCGACAACGGCAAGCACCTCCGAGTCGTGGGGGCGCGCGCCAACAATCTGCGGGACATCACTGTGGACTTCCCCCTGGGGTGCCTGGTCTGTGTCACCGGCGTCTCCGGCTCCGGCAAGAGCACCCTGGTCTACGAGGTGCTGTACAAGAAGCTGGCGCAGGTCCTGTACCAGGCCAAGGAGCGGCCCGGCGAGCACCACGATGTGCTGGGCCTGGAGCACCTGGACAAGGTGGTCAACGTGGACCAGTCGCCCATCGGGCGGACACCCCGCTCTAATCCCGCCACCTACGTGGGCGCCTTCACCCCCATCCGGGAGCTCTTCTCGCAGCTCCCCGAGGCCAAGCTGCGGGGCTACGCGCCGGGCCGCTTCTCCTTCAACGTCAAGGGGGGCCGCTGCGAGGCCTGCGAGGGTGATGGCTACATCCAGATCGAGATGCAGTTCCTCCCCGATGTGACGGTGCCCTGCGAGGTGTGCCACGGCGCCCGCTACACCCGCGAGGTGCTGGAGGTGAAGTTCAAGGGCTACTCCATCGCTGAGGTGCTGAACATGACGGTGGACCAGGCCCTGGAGCTGTTCTCCAGCTTTACCCGCATCCGCTCCAAGCTGGAGACCATGCGGGACGTGGGCCTGGGGTACATCCGCCTGGGGCAGCCGGCCACCACTCTCAGCGGCGGCGAGGCCCAGCGAGTCAAGCTCTCCACTGAGCTGTCACGCCGCGCCACCGGCCGCACTCTGTACATCATGGACGAGCCTACCACGGGCCTCTCCTTCGAGGACTGCGCCTACCTGCTGAAGGTCCTGCACCGCCTGGTGGATACCGGCAACACGGTGCTGCTCATCGAGCACCACCTGGACCTCATCAAGAACGCTGACTGGATTGTTGACCTGGGCCCTGGCGCCGGCGACCGTGGCGGCCAGGTGGTCTGCACTGGCACGCCAGAGCAGGTGGCCCAGGTGGAGCACAGCTATACCGGCCAGTTCCTGCGGCGGGTGCTGGCCCTTCCTATCCAGGAAGGACTGGCGGGCGGCGACGGCCACCGGGGATTGTGAAGGGGGACCCTGTATGGAGCGGGCTGTCCTGATTTACGATGGAGCCTGCGGCCTGTGCCGGGCCGCTGTGCGCCAAGTCGGGCAGGCCAGCGACCCCGACCACCTGGAGTTCCTGCCCCTCCAGGCGCCGGAGCGCGGCCATTGGTTCCCCGACCTCTCGGATGAGGCATGCATGAGGGAGATGGTGCTGGTGCTCCAGGACGGCCGGGTCCTCACCGGCGGGAAGGCGCTTCCCCACCTCTTGCGACGCATGAAAGGCTGGCGGTGGCTGGCCTACGCTTTCGCCGTTCCGGGCGTGGGGCTTGCAGCGGGGGGCGCCTACTGCCTAGTGGCCAGGAACCGCTATAACCTTTCGCGCGCCCGAGGCACAAGCCGCTCAGGCCTGACCCACCCTGCCTACTCAAACAGCTCGAAAACAGGCGGGAACATCAGCAGAAGACCGACCGCCAAGAGCACCACCAGGGCCTTGGTGACGCGGCTGAAGCTGACCTCCTTGTTCCGCAGCAAGTAGTGGGCGCTCACCCAAGCCACTAACCAGACGATACCCCCCAGGGTGGTCTTTCCACTGAGGGGCCCCGCGGGGCTGTACCAGTCCAGGAAGTTCCTCACCCCCACACTGGCTGCTGCCAAGGTTGTAAGAAACCCGATGGTGAAGACCCCAATACCACCCGCCAGCACAGCGGCAGCACCAGCGCCGTTGGGCTTGTGCGACAAGCTCAACTCCTGGCTCTGGATCTGAAGGAGCTTGTCTTCAAGGGAGCGCTCCTCTGCTCGGACCCGTCTCAGATCATCAACAAGCTGGGCCTCCACGACCTCGGGCTCAGGGCTAGGTCCTCTCACGCTACGGCCGGGGTTCGGACCAGACCGGTCTGGCATGGCCGACCTCCTCAACGAATTGGGGCTACCTTGTTCAGGAAGGCACCGAAAATGCCTGCCACCGCGGCCGCGGCGAAGGCCGTGATAAACAAGGCCACCACCGTCCTCCTCAGCTTTCGGTCAGCCGTCAGGCGCGGCCCGTAGTAGATGGCAATGAAGGCCACCGTTGTGGCCAGGATCGGCGCAACCCATGCCACGTGCTCCTTCCACTCCATGCCAAACCTGTGCCATTCAGCGGTGCTTGGCCTGGAAAGCAGGAAGGACCGAGGGTACTCCGCCAGGTCAGCGCCGGAAGGGGGCTTGGCCCTGTACCAGGGATACACAATGTAGTTCCCAGTCAGCACCGTCAGCCAGGCCAAGGTCGCCATCGCCACCAGGCCTGCACGGAGGCGCATGATCCGGTCCCGCAGGCCTTCCACGGTGACCAGGCCCGCTCGAAGGCTCCACAGCCCCGCCAGACCCCCAGCGAAGGCCAGCAAGAACCCGGCACCAAACACCATGCCGTGGAGCACTGTCCAGAATTCTCTGCCGCTCAGCTCCATGAATCCCTCCTTTCAACCGAGGAATAGCCACACACTCTCGCATCTGCGCCATGCAAAACGTGGCACCACTTGAGTCCCACCCTGTAGTATACAAACAAAGCTGGGGCGGTAGCCCGGCCGCCCCAGCTTGTAGGTAGGTTGTTGTACCCTGGACTTACCAATTGTCCTTGTGCGTCTAGTCGGCGCCGGCAGGTGCCGCCACCGTCCGCCCAAGGTGCTTCCGCAGCTCCGTCTCAGCTTCCTTGGCCCAGTAGAAGGCCGGGACTGCCAGGCCCAGGGAGCCGAACCCGATCAGCAGCACCACCGCGCCGGTGCCAATGGCCAGGTCGGCCACGCCGAAGCTGAGGACTGCCATGTTCAAGGCCGTCCGCAGGGCAACGCCGTTCACGAAGGTCTGCCGGTCGGGGTTGGGCGTGCCGTCCGCTAGCTTGCTGGGTATCTTGTTCCAGGGGCCCCACTTGCCCAGGGTGTGCAGCTTGATGGTGTCCGCCTGGGCCTGGGCGGTCACCGGGTCCGCCACCAGCAGGCCCTCGGCTACGCCAAAGTTGGTCGCGTCCTTGCTGGTGTAGACCTGCTCTTCCTCCAGGGCCGCCCTGATCTGAGCCTTGGCGTCAAACCCCTTGGCGATGAAGAACGAACCCAGCGCCAGCATCACCAGCCCGAAGGCCAGCGCACCCACCCATAGCCACCGTCTCACCGTAGCCATCGCTCCTCCTTTGAGGGGGGCCATTAGTGTCCTTTGTCCTGGTCCCCTTTTCTCTCTCTCGTTAAAAAGACTAGCGTGGGACATCCTCGCTTGCGCCATGCAGTACATGGCAACCCCTGCCATGCAATACATGGCAACACTAGTCTCTATTCCCGCGCGCCATTCCCCTCCACTGTGGAGCACGTGGAGCAGGAGGCCAGGCGGTACACGAAAGGGGGGAGACAAGTCGGTGGCCCAGAGCCTCTGAGTACAGGTCGGGCCACCGACCTCTACACGCGGAGAGCGACAGCCGTGGTTAGCTCGACGTCTTGCTGGGGCCAGGGGCTTGCGGTCGCAGGGGGAGTAACGGGGCCAATCCCAGGCCCGATATGGCTACCCAGAGGGCGGCCAACAGGAGCAAAAGGACCTGGAGCCACCCTTGCAGGGCAGCCAGGGCGTACAGCGCCAGTCCTACCCCAAGGAGGAGTCGTACCCACTGCTCGGCGGGATGCTGGCGCGCCTTCCAGCCCAGGCTGGGCGGCACCACCGGTCCACGGCCAAAGAGCCGTCCAGGTTGCCAGGGAGTCCCAAAGTTAGCCAGCACGAACCGGTCCAGGCCCCACCACCCCGCCGTTTTCCACGCCACCAGGACTCCGAGCCCCAGAAGGCCCATGACCGGGTTGGTGCTCGCGCTCCCCGCCAGCATGAAGTTCCAGTTCATGAAGGCACCCATCAGGGCAGCGATCCCCACGAAAATGCCCAAAAGCAGGGCTAGGCCAACCAGGAACTCGCCCACAGCCACGAGCTTGGCGAACCAGGCGTATTGCCCGTGCTCCAGCATAAAGCTGAGGAAGGTGCGGTACCAGTCATAGCTAATGACGGGCCGCCCGCCCGGCGGGGCGGCCACCGCCCGCTCCCAGAACCCCTGGAGGGCGGCCCCTCCAGCCATCCACCGGTCGTCTTGCAGCTTGTGCCAGCCGGCGTCCGCCCAGTTCCATCCCACATAGACGCGGGCAATCAACCAGACCCAGGCCAGCTCAGTAGTGTTGAAGAGGGCCTGGACCCATCGAGGGTCCTGGAGCACCCATCGCGCCGGACCTGGCTTCGCCATGCGTCCCTCCCTCTTTGAATGGCATCCCGTTGGTAACATAGAGGCCCAGCTTGGAAAAGGGGTCGTACCAGGGAACTAAGGCTCCCTCTCGATGGTCAGCAGCCCCGCGTGGAGTGCCCAGTAGATAAGCTCAGAGCGGTGCTCCAGCCCCAGCTTGTTCATACCCCTGGCCCGATAGGAGTCCACGGTGCCGCGGCTGATGCCCAGCTTCTCGGCGATCTCAGCGTTGCTGTACCCCTGTACCGTCAGTCGCAGCACCCGCTCCTCCATCTCGCTCAACATGCGGGAATCGGGCAGGTGTCCGTGGTCCTCCAGGAACTGCCGCCGCAGGGCCTCGGCGTCGCTGGAATACACGAAGGGGATACCCCTGGCGGCAGCCCGGATCGCCTTGACCAGCTCCGTGTCCGCATCGGTCTTCAGCACGTACCCCGATGCCCCCAGCTTGAGGGCGGCTGAGAGGTAGTGGAACTCGCGGTGCATGGTGAGGAAGACGACCTTGCACTCCGGTGCCCCTTCCAGGACCCGCTGTGCCACCTCCAGGCCGGATGGGCCTGGCATCACGATATCGAGTACCACCACGTCTGGGCGGAGGGCCTTCACCGCTTCCAGCGCCTCCATACCGTTGCTGGCCTCGCCCACCACCTCGATGTCTCCCTCGGCACTGAGGAGCGCCCGCAGCCCTGCCCTGACCATGGCGTGGTCGTCAGCCAGCACGACTCGAATGCCCGTTGCCATATCCCTCCTCTCAAGCAGCGGCAACGGCCCCGATGGGGATGATTGCGCGGACCGTCGTGCCTTGGCCCGGTGCTGACTCAACGGCGACCTGGCCCCCGACCAGGGCAGCCCGCTCCGTCATCCCGAACAGCCCCAGATGGTGCTGCTGCGGCGGAATGCCACCTGGCGGCACCAGGGCGAAGCCAACCCCATTGTCCCGAACAGAAAGGACGAGCCGGTCGCCCTCGCGGGCGAGGGAGAGCCAGGCCTCGGTAGCGTGGGCGTGCCGCACCACGTTGGTCAGCGCCTCCTGGGCAATGCGGTAGACCGCCAACTCCACCTCACTGGAGAAGCGTCCAATACTCTCGTCCACCTCGATATGGACCCGCAGGGTGTCCCTGGGCATGAACCCCTCCACGTACGAGCGCAGGGCTCCGGGGAGCCCCAGGTCGTCCAGCGCTGGCGGCCTGAGTCCCACACAGATCCGCTGAACGTCCTTCAGGAGCTGCCGGGTGACGCTCAGCATCCGCTCCACCGCTTGCTGGTGTTCGGTGCCGCTCAGGGCCTTTAGCAGCATCCGCTCCATGATGAGCAGCGCGGTGAGCACCTGGCTGGTCTCGTCATGGAGCTCCCGGCTGATGCGCATCCGCTCCGCTTCCAGCGCCTCGGTGCCCCGTTGAGAGAGCCGGCGGACATGGGCCTGGTAGCGTTGGAGCTGGTCGAGGGTCCGGTTGACCGTGGAAACTAGCCGTTCGATATCCGGATCGGTGAAGAAGGGCGAGTTGGCCCTGGCATTCATGCTCCCGGCCTCTAGCTCCGCTGCCAGACGCCGTAGGGCGCTGACGGGTTGCAACGCACCCTTCAAGATGAGGTAGTTGACCAGGATGCTGACCGCCGGGCCAACCCCCGCCAGCCAGGCCACCAGGGCAATGTGGATCCCACCATCAGGGGCCCGGAGTGGGAACAGCCCGCCCAGCCAGGTCCCCACCAGGGAACCAGCCCCCACCAGCAGGGAGTTGGCGATAAGCAGCTTGTAGAAAAGAGGAAAGCGCCGAAGGGTGGTCAGCGTGGAAAGCTCCGCAAGGCGGGATACTCCTCGCACCACTCCCACAAAGCCCACTCGGCGCCTCCTGCACACCCTAGGACTTTTGCAGGTCCCGGTCGCGGCTGACCCAACACCTTGCTCTGTTCACGGCACAGCGCCTGGGACCACAATCCCAAGCAAAGCCCGCAGGCCCAGGGCCGCCCCTAAGGCACCACAATCAATGCCCACTCCAAAAGCTAGATGTCACCACTACCATAGGGCATAGGGTAGGCCCTGTCCAGGGCCGTGCTGGGCCCCAGGGCAACCAGGGCCGTTGTTCACTTGACATCGCCAGGGGGCTGGGTAGAATCCCTACAAGGGCCACACACGCAAGAGAGAGTTGCGCTCGTCAGACCACGGGGGCAAAGCGGGGTTGAGTGTTGGCAAAGAAAGCGCTGGTAACCGGCATCACCGGTCAGGATGGCTCGTACCTGGCTGAGCTTCTGTTGGAAAGGGGCTACGAGGTCCACGGCTTGATCCGGCGGAGCAGCACCTTTAATACCCGGCGCATTGACCACCTCTACGCTGATCCACACTTGCCCGATACCCGCCTCTTCCTCCATTACGGCGACCTGTCTAACCAGGGGCGTCTCATCCAACTTGTCTACGAGTTCCAGCCGGACGAGGTCTACCACCTGGGGGCGCAAAGCCACGTGCGGACCAGCTTCGACATCCCGGACTATACCGGTGACATCACCGGCCTCAGCACCACCAGGATTCTGGAGGCCATTCGCAGCAGTGGGGTGAAGGCCCGGTTCTATCAGGCCTCTAGCAGCGAGATGTTCGGCGACGCTCGGCCCCCTCAGAATGAACACACACCCTTCCGCCCACGCAGCCCCTACGCCGCAGCCAAGGCATACGCCTACTGGATGACCGTCAACTACCGCGAGGCCTACGGCCTGTTTGCCTGCAACGGGATTCTGTTCAACCACGAGTCGCCCCGCCGTGGCGAGACTTTCGTCACCCGCAAGATCACCCGCGCCATCGCCCACATTCTGGCCGGGAAACAAAGCACCCTGTACCTGGGCAACCTGAATGCCCAGCGCGACTGGGGCTATGCACCCGAGTACGTCGAGGCGATGTGCCTGATGCTGCAACAAGAGACGCCCAACGACTACGTGATTGGAACAGGCGAGTGCCACTCCGTAGGGGAGTTCCTGGACGAGGCCTTTGGGTATGTGGGGCTTGACTGGCACCAGTATGTCCGCATCGATCCCAGGTACTTCCGCCCCACTGAGGTGGACGCGCTGCTGGCAGACCCCTCGAAAGCGCGCCAGCAACTGGGCTGGGTGCCCAAGGTGACCTTCCGGGACCTGGCCCGGATCATGGTAGACACGGATATGGAAGCGCTGCGGCTCACACCCCCCGGCGAGGGGAAAGCCGCCCTGCACCGCCACGGCCTTGAGCACCGCTACTCCGCGGTGGTACCGGCAGACTCTCTGGAGGGGGCGCCATGAGCTGGTTGGCGGGGAAAAGGCTGCTGGTCACTGGGGGCGCCGGCTTCCTGGGCCACTTTGTGGTGCAGCGGCTTGAAGCCCTGGGCTGCCGAGACATCTTCACCCCGCGCAGCGCCCAGTACGACTTGACCAGGATGGACCACGTGGTCCGGCTGTTCCAGGACGCCAGGCCCCAGGTGGTCATCCACCTGGCAGCCAGGGTGGGCGGCATCGGTTTCAACCGCGACAAGCCCGCCGAGCTTTTCTACGACAACATCATGATGGGCGTGCAGAGCATGGAGCAGGCGCGCCTTCACGGCGTCGAGAAGTTCACTGCCGTCATCACGGTCTGCGCGTACCCCAAATACACGCCGGTCCCCTTCCGGGAGGATGACCTGTGGAATGGCTACCCAGAGGAGACCAATGCCCCCTACGGGCTGGCCAAGAAGATGCTGATTGTGCAAGCCCAGGCATACCGTCAGCAATATGGGTTCAATGCTATTGCCCTGCTCCCGGCTAACCTCTACGGCCCTGGCGACAACTTCGATCCCCAGCGCTCCCACGTCATCCCCGCCCTGATCAAGAAGTGCGTGGATGCTGTCGAAGATGGGCGCAACGAGGTCCCGGTCTGGGGGACTGGCGCCGCCTCGCGCGAGTTCTTCTACGTCGAAGACGCCGCCGAAGCCATCGTGCTGGCAACGGAGCGGTACAACAAGTCTGAGCCAGTGAACATCGGCGCCAGCCAGGAGACCACCATCAAGGAGCTGGCCGAGGTCATCGCCAGGCTCAGCGGCTTCAAGGGCAAGCTGGCCTGGGACCCTTCCCAGCCCGATGGCCAGCCCAAGCGATACCTGGATACTACTCGGGCGTACCGGGAGTTCGGCTTTCGCGCCCGAATGTCTCTTGAGGAAGGGCTGAGGAAGACTATTGAGTGGTACAGGGCCAACCGCTCCCTGGCTGCGGCCCGGTAGGCGTTCTGCTCCCTGTGCCGTGTGGCCCAGCGGAGCCCGATGGGCCCGGGCCCAGAGCAGCTAGCCAAAAGGAGCAGTCTCAAAATGTTTCTCGGTACCCCCGTCTGAAGCCGACGGCAAGATGCCGCACCCTTTAGGGTGCGGTGCCCAGGCCATGCTATAACCTTGCTTTTTCAGGAGGGGCTTCTGTGGTATCCAAGGGCAGAGTCCTGGTCACAGGGGGCTGCGGGTTTGTGGGCAGCCACCTGGTAGATGCGTTACTGGCCCGGGGGTATGAGGTTGCGTCCCTGAGCCGACCGGGGTGTGACCTCTCCAACGCCTCCCACGTCTCCGGAAAGGTGCCGCACCTCAGCGCCCATATCGAAGACATGGACCGGCTCAGGGCGGCTGTCACCGGTAGATGGGACGCCTTTTTTCACCTGGCAGCCCTCATCAACGTGGACCAGTCCCTGAGTGAACCCCTTCGTTTCCTGGATGTGAATGTGAAGGGGACGGCCAATATGCTGGAGTTGGCCCGGCAGTTGGGAGTCCCCAGGTTCGTCCACATGAGCACCTGCGAGGTCTATGGGAACATTCCCCAGGGCAAGGCGCCCGAGGACCATCCCCTGAACCCACGGTCACCCTATGCCGTGAGCAAGTTCTCCGCCGAGCGCTACGTGCTGGCATACGCCTACTCGTTCCCCACACCCCACATCACCTTGATTCGCGGCTTCAACCAGTACGGTCCCCGCCAGTCGGCCGGCCGCTTCGGGGCCGTTATCCCCAAGTTCATCCGCTCGCTGCTGGAGGGAAAGACGATCACGGTCTTTGGCACGGGGGACCAGACCCGCGACTACGTGTTCGCGGAAGACACCGTCCAGGGCATCCTCCGGGCCTTTGAGGCAGACCTCCCCAGCGGGGAGGTCCTAAACCTGGCTACTGGCGAAGACCACTCTATCCGCCAGATTGCCGAGGCCCTCTGCCGTCTGGCTGCGAAAGACCCACGGCAGGCGGTGGAGTACATCGAAGGTCGCCGTGGGGAGCTGATCAGGAGCTGTGGGGATGCCTCCAAGGCCCAGCGCCTCCTGGGGTGGGTCCCCACCGTATCCTTCAGCGAAGGTCTGGCCAGGACATTCCGCTGGTACCGGGAGCGCTTCCCCAAGATCCCCCTGGGCTCTGGCTAGGAGCGGACCCACAAGGCCTGGGCTCCGAGACCCGAGGCATGGCCCCGACCGCTTCAAGAAAGGCCAGATGGCCGGCTGGGCGCAGACGCTGTCCTGCCCCGGCTGCCTCCGCGGGCCCGCTCAAGGACTTCCAACATGCGGCGCCCGATCTGCTGGCAGGACAGGTTGGCAGCAACGTGGCGATGGCCGTTGTTGCCCAACTCCTGGGCCAGGTGAGGGTTGTCTCGAAGCTGGCGGATGGCCTGGGCCAGGGCGCCCGGATTCCGGGAGGGCACCACTAGGCCCGACTTGGTGGCTTCGACGTAGGTGGCTGCTGCCCCGCTGGTAGCGCAGATGATGGGTCGGCCACACGCCTGGTACTGGAACACCTTGGCCGGGATACCTGAGTCGGCCGCCTGGGACGGGACCATAGGCAAAACAAAGGCATCGGCCGAGTTGAGGACCTCCAACAGCTTCTCTTCAGTCACTAGCTTCGTATCTAGCTCTACATTGGCAAGGCCCTGACGCTCTATCTCACGGCGGATCCACTCCGCCATCTCACCCGTGCCACGGATGACGAAGCGAATACTCGGCTCGTTGCCCAGAAGACGGGCCGCCTCTAGAAGCGACGCAAAGTCGTAGAAAACCCCCAGGGCACCAGAGTATATCACCGTGAAGGTATCCTTCGACCCCTGACGCGGCATGGGATAGTACCGGGCCGTGTCTATCCCAACCTCGATTACTTCGATCCGATGGGCCGGCACCCGGTACTTCTGGCTAATGAAGTCCTTGTAGGTGGGGCTAATGGGCGTCAGGGCCCTCGGCACCCGGTAGCTTAGCCAGCCCAGTGCATTCCCAACCCTCCTGAGCAGTGGGCCCCTCAGTAGGCCCAGTTCGTAGAAGACCTCCGGCCACAGGTCGTCCACGTTCCGGACCATGGGGCAGCGGCCCACCAGGGAGAAGGTGAGGGCAGGAAGCAGGAAGAAAAGGTTTGGGCTGGAGACCCACAGGACATCGGCGCGCCATGCCCAGGGGATGCCCAGGTGCGCGCTAAGGGCAAAGGTCAGGTGGAGAAGGAGCCGCCGCACGGCGCCCCGGTGGGGTATCGGCGGCATCCAGACACGGAGGACCGGGATCCCCTCGTATTCTTCCCGTTTGAACAGGCGCCAGCGGTACCCGGGCGGCCGGTGCCCCAGCGGGTAGTGGGGGAACCCGGCTACCACGCGAACCTCGGCGCCGGCCTGCATCAGGCCTTTGGCCACGTAGAAGGGGCGGATGCACGACCCGCCGGCGTCGGGAGGGAAGTACTGGGTCAAAATCAGTACGCGCAGTGCCCGCGGGCGCGCTGTGCCCTGGCCCGGTCCCTGACGTTCCACCTCAGTCCCTGAAAACCCGGTGCTTGAGCGTTGCCACCCACATCCTCGTCCCCATAGAGATAGGTCCCTGCGATGAACCATCGCCGTGGTAGACACAGGAGATAGGGACTTCGAGAATCCGCATGCCGTGTCGGCGGGCCTGGATAAGGGTCTGCGAAGCGAAGCCGAAGCTATCGTCAGTGACATGGATGCTGCGTAGGGCCGCGGCGCTGTAGGCCCGGAAGCAACACTGTCCGTCCCGGATCTTGGTTGCTGCACCCACGTTCAGCACCCAGTTGATGAGGTCGTTCCCAAACCGCCGATAGCGGGGCATGTTAGCCTGGGCATCGCCGAGGCGGTTCCCCACCACCAGGTCGGCCCTCCCGCCACGGATAGGCTGCACCACCGCAGGAATCTCATCAGGATTGTGCTGCGAATCGCCGTCCAGGGTCACCAGAATGTCTGCCCCGTGCTTCAGGCCCGCTTCCAAGCACGTGCGGGCCGCGCGGCCAGGCCCGTAGTTCGTTTCGTGGCGAATGACGGTAGCCCCGGCCTCCTGGGCTACCCTGGCAGTATCATCTTTGGAGCCATCGTCAATGACAAAGACCTGCTCCACGTACCCCTTGGCCCGCTTCACTACCTCTCCAATGTAGCGGGCCTCGTTGTAACAGGGAATAGCAGCAAGGATTCTAGCTTCCGTCACAGCTCCCCGCTCCCGTCCAAAAAGTGTACCGGTAGGAATCAGCCTGACCACACCTGCTCCTCGTGGCCCACGAGGGGTCTCATACGAGACAATGAATTCTATTCTGCCACTTCCGCAGCGTCAACCTTTACCGGCAGCTCGATTTTGTGACTAGATAAGGGTACTTAGCGCCCGGCGGCCAAATCGCTCCGAAAGGCGGCCACGGTCCGCTTTAGCCCTTCATCCAGTGACACCCGTGGCTGCCAGCCCAACTCGCGGCCGGCCTTGGTGACGTCCAGGCGGATGCGGAAGACCTCACCGGGCCTGGCCGCTTCGTACCGTGGCCCAAGGTCGCTGCTGGTGAAGTCCTTGAGATGGGCAACAACCTGGTTCACTGAAGTAGCCGTATTGGTGGCAATGTTGTACGCCTCGCCCGTCCCGTGCTCCAACGCCAGAAGGTTGGCATTGGCCACGTCGCCCACATACACGAAGTCTCGCTCCTGCTCTCCGCCACCGTAGATGACAGGCTGGCGCCCCTCCAGCAGGGCCACGGTAAAGATGGCAATGACCCCCGCCTCGCCGTGGGGTTCCTGGCGCGGCCCGTACACATTGCTGTAGCGCAGGACCACGGGCTGGAACCCGCAGAGCGCTGCGTAGGCCCAGAGATATGCCTCCACAGCAAACTTCGAGGCCCCATAGGGCGAAAGCGGACGGACTGGGTGCGCCTCGTCGCAGGGCAGGTAGCGGGGCTCCCCATACAGGGCGCCGCCGGTGGAGGCGTAGATAAAGCGCTCGATGCCCACGCCGCGACACGCCTCCAGCAGGTTGATCGCCCCCAGGACATTCACCTGCGCATCGTTGGACGGGTCCCGCACCGAGGCCGGAACACTGACCTGGGCAGCGTGGTGATCCACCACCTGGGGCCGCTCTTGCCGGAAGACGTCAATAAGGCGCAGGTCCCGCAGGTCCATCTGGTAGAACCGCGCCCCTGGGTTGAGGTTGCGGCGCTTACCGGTGGACAGGTTGTCCACTACCACCACGTCGTGGCCCAGCTCCACCAGCCGGTCCACCACGTGGGAGCCGATGAACCCCGCCCCGCCGGTGACCAGGACTTTTCTACCTTGGCGCACTCTCTCCTCTCCTAACCCCTGGCGGTCTATAAAGAGCACCGTGTTCCGTCATCCGGGGCCAACGCCACTTGCGCCGCCCACCAGGTAGCCCGGCACCGCCGCCGTGCAGGCGTGCTCGGCGCCCGGCAGAGCATACTACGCCAGGGCTGGAAGAATCACCAGGGCGTATTCACTCACCTAAAATGTTACCGGAAGGGGTAGGGTTCCCTCAGCCAGGAATGTTACCGAGGGGACCATGCTGCGAGAAGACACGATGAGCGTGGACGAACGGCGCAAGTACCTG
>JACQUK010000144.1 GCA_016210325.1 Chloroflexota bacterium | reverse complement strand
CCCCTTCGGGGGGTGGGGGGGGGTCCCGGTAGATGCCTGGAAAAAGTTTGAGACAAGCTGTAGAAACGCTCCTCAGCGGTGTTCATTCCCTCTGGAAACGGTGTGGAAAAGCGGGCGCCAAGACTGGCTTGGCCTAGTGGAAAACCGACCGAAAGGCCCAATGTATCCACCTTGCAGCGCCAGACCTCTTACGAGTAGCGTGTAGACCGTCCTCACAAACGGGTCAAGGGCCACGAAGGAGCCACAATGGTGTCAGCCTCGCCACGACAGGTCTGGGAAGCCGCCTTGGGGGACCTACAAGTCCAGGTTGCTGCGGGGAGTTTCGAGAGCTTCTTCAAAGATACCGTTGGCATCGCCATGGGGGAGGGCCAGTTCATCATCGGCACGCCGAACCCCTTCGCCGCTGAGTACCTGGAAAAGCGCGCCTGCCCGCTCATCCAACGGACACTGGAGCGTCTTCTGAAACGCTCCGTTGGGCTTCAGGTCCGGATAGTTGGGAAAGGGCAAGGACTATCGGTAGAGGCTGCATCCACGCTGGGGCAGGTAGTAGGCTCAAGGTGCCCGGAGCCGGGAAGCCCAGTGGGCCTGGCCCTGGGCACACCTTTGAACTCCCGCTACACCTTTGCCAGCTTCGCGGTAGGGGAGGCAAACCTGACTGCCTTCCACGCCGCGGAAGCAGCCGCCACCGCGCCGGGCCAGAAGTACAACCCCCTGTTCCTCTACTCAGACGCCGGCCTGGGAAAGACCCATCTGCTGCACGCCGTAGGCCACCGTGCCATCGGTGAGGGCCAGCGCGTCCTCTACCTCACGATGGAGCAGTTTACCAACGAGTTCATCCACTCTCTGCGCCACGGCAACGCCGAGGAGTTCCGCTACCGCCTGCGCTCGGCGGAGGTCCTCCTGGTGGACGACATCCCGTTCCTGGTGGGGAAGGAGCAGACCCAGGAGGCCTTCTTTCATACCTTCAACGAGCTCCATAACGCCAACCGCAGGATTGTCCTCACCAGCAACCTTCCACCGAAGTTGCTGAAGCCGCTATCGGAGCGCCTGTGCTCCCGCTTCGAGTGGGGGCTGGTGGTGGACATCCAGCCGCCTGACCTGGAGACCCGCATGGCCATCCTCCGCACCAAGGCCCAGGAGAACGGTCAACATCTTCCGGAGGAAGTTGTCCAGCTCCTGGGCAGCCGCCCATGCCGCAACATCCGGGAGTTGGAGGGGCGACTGAACCAGGTCTTGGCCCAGGCCGAGCTAGGGGGCCAGCCCATCACCCCGGACCTGGCGCAGCGTGCTCTCCAGGACCTGGCAGGCCAGGCATCGCCGCCAAGCCCAGATACTGTAGTCACCGCCGTCGCCCAGCACTACAGCCTTGCGCCACTGGCCCTCCGAGGCAAGCGCCGCGATAAGGCCACCACGCTCGCCCGCCATGTTGCCATGTACCTGCTGAAGGAGAAGGCCAACTGCTCCCTGAGCCACATCGGTAGGGTTATGGGTGGGAAGGACCATTCCACAGTCATCCACGGGTGTAACAGGATTGCCCGGCAGTTGGAAGAAGACGCCCACCTACGGCAGGACATAGCTAGTCTAGACGCTGCACTAGCGGGCAACCCGCAGTAGGGCCATGCTGCCCACATCCCTCTCCATGTACCTGACCGAGGAGACGCAGGTGCCCATGTGTGCTGCGGGCAGTGAAGGACTCTTCACTGCCCGCAGCACACAACCTCACCCGTAACCTTACGTGCACAACCACAAGCCCCACCGTTGTCCACCATCTCTCCACAGCACTAATATCCCCATCCACCCATTCAGCCCTTCCTGTCCACCGTGTGCTGTCGTTCTACCCCACAGTTTCCAATGCCGTATGATAGAGACTAGTATTCTAGAACTGGTTTTAAGAGATGATTGATACTGTTGATATTGAGCTTGCTAGTGGACATGGTGGAAACGGGTGCATCAGCTTCAGGCGTGAGAAGTATGTGCCACGTGGAGGGCCTGATGGAGGTGATGGGGGTCGGGGTGGCCACGTGTATGTGGAGGCGACGGAGTCATTGAATACGCTCGTGCCGTTCCGCTACCAGAAGAAGTTTGCAGCGGAGGACGGAGGGAACGGGCGTGGGAAGAAGCAGCATGGGCGGGATGGTGCAGACCTGGTCCTACAAGTGCCAGTTGGCACACTCGTATACGTTGGAGGTGAGGAGCAGACGTTGGCGGGAGACCTGGTGGTGCCAGGCCAGCGGGTGTTGCTAGCCTGGGGTGGTGGGGGAGGGCGGGGGAACTGCACCTATGTGAGTCCAACGAACCAGGTGCCCTTGCTGGCAGAGGCAGGGGAAGAGGGAGAGCGGCTGCATGTGCACCTGGAGCTCAAGCTGCTGGCCGACGTTGGTATCATTGGAAGGCCAAATGCAGGAAAGTCGAGCCTGCTGGCGCGGGTCTCCGCCGCGCGGCCGAAGATAGCAGACTATCCGTTCACCACCATCGAGCCGGCACTGGGTGTGGTAGAGGTGAAGGGGGAAGCATTCGTTATCATGGAGGTCCCCGGGCTGATCGCCGGCGCCCATAGTGGCGCTGGCCTGGGAACCGAGTTCTTACGCCATGCAGAGCGCACACGGCTCTTTGTCCACCTCTTGGACGGAGCAGGTGAGGATGTGGAGGGTGCCTACCTGGGAACAAACCAGGAGGTGGCATTATACGGGAAGGACTTGGCCAGCAAGCCCCAGGTGGTGGCTGTGAACAAGGTGGACTTGCCGGAAGTGCAGGCGCGGCTCCCTGAGCTCCGGGCAGCATTGGAGCCCATCGCCGGGACGGTCTTTGCTATCTCCGCAGCTACGGGTGAGGGTGTGGAGGGGCTTCTGGCGAAGGTTGCTGGGCTTCTGGCTACGCTGCGGCGCGCAGCACCACTACCGCCTGGCCAGCCTGTCGTCCTTCAGCGTCCTCGGCCACAGAGACGCGCGGCCATCGAGCGCCAGGGAGAGGTGTTTCTGCTGAAGTGGCCCAGGGCAGAGCGCATCGCGGAGTTGCTCAAGGCTGGCGATGCTTGGGCCGTGATGCAGTTCCGCCAGGAGCTAGCCCGGATGGGAGCGGCACGTGCTCTGGAGCGGGCTGGCGCTGTCCCCGGCAGCAAAGTCGTAGTGGGCAACGTGAAGCTGGAGTGGTAGGCAGCCCTGCGGCTACTGCGCTGCCCTGCTGCTGTGGTACCATAGCTTTTAAGAGGGTGAAGGAGCAACCGTGAAGCTGGGTGTTTTGGGGGGGACGTTTGACCCGGTCCACCTGGGCCACCTGATCATCGCGGAGGAGGCCCGGGTCCGGCTGGGCCTAGAGCAGGTGCTGTTTATCCCCACCGGCCAGCCCTGGATGAAAGCCGGTCAGGCGATATCCCCTGCGGCCCATCGCCTGGAGATGGCCCAACGTGCGGTCCAAGACAACCCCAACTTTGCCTGTTCATCTATGGAAGTTGACCGTCCCGGCCCCACCTACACCGTGGATACCCTTGAGGCCTTGCGCCGCCAGTACGGGGAGGCCGTGGAGTTGTATTTTGTGCTGGGCGTAGACTCGCTGGCGAGCTTTCATCGCTGGCGCCAGCCGGGCAGGGTCCTGGAGCTCTGTACCCTGGTGGCCATGGGCCGCCCGGGCCACGAGGAAGCTGACATGAGTGCGCTGGAAGCAGTGGTCTCCTGGGCCTCGCGCCGCATCGTCTTCCTACAGGCGCCCCTCATCGGCATCAGCGGCACGGAGGTACGGCAGCGGGTTGCCCAGGGGCTCTCCATCCGCTACTGGGTCCCCCCCCTGGTGGAGGAGTACATCTACCAGCAGGGGCTCTACCAGGGGGTCGCCGTCCATGAGTAGCCTCCGGCGCGCCCGCCTGCTGGAGCTGGCCAAGGCGAGGGGTGCGCTGAAGTTTGGAAAGTTCCTCCTCTCTTCCGGCCAGTTCAGCAACTACTATTTCGATGGAAGGCTCCTGAGCCTGGACCCAGAGGGCGCCCACATCATCGGTCAGGAGCTACTGGCGCTGGCGCGTGCCCTGGGTGCCCAGGCGGTCGGTGGGCCTACGCTGGGGGCAGACCCCATGGTGGGTGCCACGGTGGCCCTGAGCCACCTGGAGGGCCCTCCCCTGGCGGGCTTCCTGGTGCGCAACGAGGCCAAGGGGCACGGTACCCAGCGGCTCATCGAGGGGCCCCTCCTGGCTGGCATGCGCGTCCTCGTCGTGGACGACGCGTGCACCACCGCGGGCTCGCTGCTGCGCGCTATGGCCGCTGCCGAAGCCGCCGGCTGCCAGGTCGTCGGGGTGGCCTGCGTGCTGGACCGCCACCAGGGCGGCACAGAGGCGCTCCGCGGGCGCGGCTACACCCTCAAGGCTATGCTGGAGGCGAGTCCGGACGGCCAGGTGCGGGTGGTGGAGGGCTAGGTCGTGTCACATTGTCCGCTCACCCTGAGGCCCTCGAAGGGCGAGCGGGTCCAGCGGCCTTCCGCTCATGGTTCGATCCCGACAGGTCGGGACTCACCACGAGCGGAAGGAACGGCAGAATATCAACAGAACCCAGTACCCGCTCGCGGAAACGGGCGCTACGGCCGGCCGCTCAGGGTGAGCTTCTCCAAGGACAGGCCCAGCAATACCTGCGATGTCTCCATCGGTAGGGGGAACTGGCTGCGCAGAGCAGTTCGAATCGCCTCAGGTGGGCCATCGCATACAGAAACCAGAACTCGGCCCACTTTTGAGTTGGTACTTCGTCTGGCAGCCTAATGACGGGCTAGTGGAAAAGGTCGAACCATCCCTGGGGCACAGTCATGAGCCCACGGGCCTCCTCTTTGTGTCGAGATGCTCTGCGATGCCAGTGAGAGCATCGCACATCTCCCGACCCTGTTTATCGATCAATTCAAGAAGATTGACATCCTGACTTGGCGTGCCACCGTCCCAATCAAAGGAATAGAGTGTGAATCCCGCATGTTTGAGTGATACACGGATGATGCCAAACGACTCGGTACTCGTGCCGCTCCTACGCTTGGTGGGATGGCCGATGGCACAGTTGCGAATCGTGCGTATTCGGCGTACCTCGTCGGAAAAGCTGCACGGAAAACCAACTGCTTCAGCGGCATGCGTGACAGCATCCTGCTGAACAACGAGCACTTGCAGAACACCGTATGTAATGAGGTACAAGGACCCGGTGTCATCCACAGAGTCAAGCTGCTGGTACGCAGCAATGGCTGCATCCGTGTCGCCAATGACGTCCATTGAGGAACAAATCTGCTGCCATTTCCGTGTATCCTTGATGAGCTCTCTTTGGACGCCGGGGTGATTCACGACTTCGCGCAGTCGTTCTTCACAGTCACGAACGCTGATAACCATAGTCCCCTCTTTCATTCGCCCATGGCAGCCCTGGAAGGTTCCCATTGCTGGCGCACGAAGGCCACCCGCCAGCGTTCCTCCTCCATCTCATGCCTGGAAAACTGCGACATTGCACGATGTGGGCGCTGGCTTCATCCGCAGGTTCTGGAGCATCAACTCCGTACCCGTTTCCAACGACAGCTATTCCCGGGAGCGAAGGCTCCAACTCCCGTCTGCTCTCACATCCCATAGGCATGGTCCCTGCCCGAACTCAACGACCCGGCTTCCGGATACCGGGCCGATCTCGTTTTGTATAGACCTGGTGCGGTCAGCACAATACAGCCGCACGATAAAGTTGCTGCTGCCGTCGTGCAGTATTTCCCACGGGCCTGTTCTGGGGGGATCGAAGAGCCCACTCACAGCGTCACCGCGTCCACTGAACAGAGGAGTATCAGTCACCCCGACACCTTCTATCCTCAGAGTCCAACTTCCGTCTGCGCGGATGTCAAACATGGCCGTTTTAGCGCCCATCAGGGGCCGTGAGCCCTCGTACCGTCCTATTTCATTAACCAAGGACTCTGTTCCTGCATCTGTGTACGCCCTAACGATGAAGTTAGAAGCCCCATTATGAGAAAGCGTGACTATCGATATGGGGCTTGGCAAGGCGATTTCATCAGTAGCAGTCTGCCCTCTGCCGTCCAGGACAATTGGCGTAGGTGTTGGAGTTGGAGTCGGCGTTGGTGTGGCTGTCGGGACGGGCGTGGGCGTAGACGTGGGCCCGAGAGTGGGTGTGAGCGTCAGGGTCGCAGTGGGTTCAGGCTGAATACACGAGGCGCCGACCGCGGCCATCACAACGGCAATACTGACGTATAGGAATTTCCCCATGCCTGATACCCTGCTCTGCCTTTGGTATTGTCTCCTTCTGCAAGTGATTGTGAAACGGGAGGGAAGCAAATGCAAGCGGTGGTGGGCCATACGGGATTCGAACTGTCAGCTACTCTACCACCGTCGGTCAGTCTCGCCCAGGGGTGGCCTATCAACCCTTGAGCTTCCCAATACCTGCGGCTTCCTAGATACGCAAACGGCCTACCGGGCTCAGATACCACGAGCGGCGCTGCGGCTGGTCTTCCGTGCGCGGGTCTACGCGGCCAGGCTCTAGCTCAGCCAGGGGATGTAGGGGCGCCAGTCCTCCAGTGGGGTGCAGTGCAGGAAGAGGGCGTAGGGGCTGGGCCTGGGCGCCCGGGGCTCCCTGAGCAACGTCATGCCCGCTTCATGGGGCGTCAGCCCCGCCTTCTTGTGGTTGCAGCGGATGCAGGCGCTCACCACGTTGTCCCAGGTATGGCGGCCACCCTGGTGGCGGGGTACCACATGGTCCAGGGTCAGCTCCCGCGTCTCCTTCCCGCAGTAGCAGCACAGGTGGTGGTCTCGCATGAAGATCTCTCGGCGCGAGAGGCGGCGGTAGATGAAGGGGCGACGCACCTGGTACTGGAGGCGGATCACCGACGGGATGGGGAGGCTCAGGGTAGCGGTGTGGAGCTCGCCCCTGCCGTTGTGGAGCATCTCTGCCTTGCCGCGGCCCAGCAGGATAACGGCCCGGCGCACGTCGCAGATGTTAAGAGGCTCGTAGTTCTGGTTGAGCACCAGCACCGGAGACTTCAGCAGGTTCATAACGGCCCATCCATGAGCACCTTCCGCCTCGAAGGCTGATGGCTCCATCATAGCAAAAGCAGCCCTCTGCGGGCTACCCCTGGGTGGGGACCCAAGAATAGCGGTTCAATCTGTAGGTCGGGTTTCCCAACCCGACCGCCGTGGCCGGGCAGGTTTGTCCCGACTTGTCGGGATGCCCTACGGAGGTCAATCGCTATTTTCGGGGGGGAACACCTACCCAGGGG
>JACQUK010000147.1 GCA_016210325.1 Chloroflexota bacterium | reverse complement strand
TTCGACCCCCGCCTTCAGGCGGCGGTGCCTGAAAGAATCTCCGAACTGTGCCTAGAAGACCGGAATGATGGAGTTCTCGTCCACGTCCACTACCTCCTTGCCGGTGATGCCAACCTCGGGCATGGCTGGGAACTCGATGCTGTATTTTTCCGCGATGCCCTTCACTTTCAACATGGCGTCATGCCAAACTTTGCGCTTGTCCTCCAAGGTGGCCACGCCCAAGCCGGCGTTCCGTGCGATCTTCTCCAGCTCCCGGTGGACATCGAGGTAGTCGGGCGGAAGCTGCCAGAACTGCTCGGGAGGCTCGTAGAGGATCATGGACAGGAAGACAAATCCTGCCCTGAGCTGCCTGGTGACCTGGACCCGCTCCTCGTCAGTCAGCTTGGGGGCTTCCTTCTCGAACAGGTAGAGGGTGATGGCCATGTGCCGCGCCTCATCCCTCCCGACGTTGCGGAAGCCTTGCTGGAACAGCGAGTGTTGCGCGTTCTTGGCCATGTGGTGGAAGAGTGTGGCGGCAGCCGTCTCGCCCATGAAAAAGGAGGTGAACAGCACGGGTATGCGGTACTTGTCGAAGGCGTTCTTGTAGCCTTTCCAGTAGCGGGAGCCGTTGTAGTAGAGCCACTTCAGGTTCCGTACCGCCAGTTTCTCCAGGTCGGTCTTGGGCTCCCAGTTGAGAGGCGCCCCTGGCCAGAGCCGCTCGAGCGAACGCTGGCAGAACTCCTCGTGGTTTACTTCGTCGCGGGTTATGGAGAAGAAGCACTTCCGCAGGGGGTCCTCTTCATGCTGCTCGTAGGTGTGGACCAAGGCGCGGGCGAAAGCTGCGGGCCCCGAGGCATCGAAGTTGGCCAGGGTAGAGAACCAGTAGGCGATGGCCATCCGTTGCTCTCGGGTGAAGTCGGCAGGGTCCAGGTCTTTCCAGGGCAGCGTTGCAGGGTTCCAGTACTCGCGCCGAGCTTTCTCGTAGAGCTCAACGAACTTCAAGGTCTCGGTACGCCACTCGATGGGGAATATGCTGGGCTGCTCAATCCGCGGTGGCTCTGACCAACGCTCTCGTTCATCCATCCGCCTACCTCCTCTTCCCTTCCCCTGGGCGTCGCCAACGTCGTAGCGAGCGCCCGTCCCTGCGGTCGTCAGACGATGTAGCTCCTCATTGGGGGGTACCTGTCCAGACGGAGGCAGGCGATGGATGGGTGTAGTTCCGCAACGGGGTGTTCCGAGGCCGACCAGGTGCTGCGGGCTGGTGTGCTGTGTGCGGAGATGCGCAGGTCAGCCGAAAGTCGCGGTCCATCGTCCTCCCCCTTCTTGTAGTGTGCCACGAATCGGCACGGCTTCCAAGAGGGCTGGGCTGTCCTCCTCGATCCGTGAGTCCAGATTCCGGAAGGTCACCTGTCAGGTGACGCCGCAGACTGTTCATTCACGGATCAAGGCTGTCCTGCGGTAGGCCGAAGGGTGGCATGCTTTCGCTGGCCCAGCAGATTGAGTAGCATCGGCTCACGGATGGCCTGGTCAACCAAACTGCGGTGTCCCGATGCCAGTCCTCCACAACCGCGTCCCAGTGGAAGCAGCGTCCTGGTGGAGTACCGAGAGGGCAACGCCGAAGTCAAGGGCGGTTGGCTCACTGGGGTGAGCCGGGACCAGTCTCGGGAGTGACTGGGGCCTGGCGCGGCACCCGGCGTAGCCTAGCCCGTTTAAGGGCGGCCTCGCCAAACTGCACCAGGAAAGGGCTGACGAAGATGCTGGCCAGGGCGCTCATCACCACGAGGTTGTAAAGACGGACCTCGATGAGACCTTGGTTCAGCCCAAGGCCGGCCAGGATGAACGACAGCTCGCCGACCTGTGCCAGGCTGAGACCGACCAGCAGGGAAACGGGGCGGCTGTAGCCGAAGAGTCTTGTCAATAGTGTTACCAGCAACAGTTTCCCGCCAATGACCAGGAGGATGGTCACAGCAGCAGCAGCCAACTCGTGGCGCAATAGCGCGGGGTCCAAGAGCATGCCGACCGAAATGAAAAAGAAGATCCCGAACAGGTCTTGGAAAGGAGAGAAAGCACTTGAGACTTGTTCGCTAAACTTTCCCTGGGAGATAGCCACCCCTGCCAGGAAAGCACCTACGGCCGCAGACACCCCGAGCGCCTGGGTTCCTATGGCGCTGCCCAACGCAATGGAGATGGACGCGAAGATAAAGAGCTCTTGGGACGCGGTGCGCGCTACTCGTTCCAGGAGCCAGGGGATCACCCTTGCTCCAACAATGAGGCTAGCTAGCAAGAGACCGGCTGCCTTGGCCAAGGCGATGAGGGAGTCAAAGGCTGATGTCTCCCCAGGATGGGCCAGGACAGGAAGGACCAGGATGAGCGGGAGGACAAGCAGGTCCTGTACTAGCAGGATAGCCAATGCCACCTTTCCGTGGAGGGAGTCAAGATGGCCGCGGTCGTAGAGCAGCTTGACCGCCACGGCGGTGCTGGACACGGAGATGAGGGCGCCGAAGAAGAAGGCGGCCGGCCATCCCGCACCGAGGGACTTGCCGATGATGGCACCCAGGGCGATGGTCAGGGCGACCTGCGCCAGTCCTCCTAGCACGCCAACCTTGTAGACTCGGCGCAGTCTGTTGAGGTGCACCCTGGTCCCAACGGCAAACATCAGGAACGCCACGCCGACCTCGGCCAGGCTCCGGACCAGGCCAGGGTCGCCCATGAACCCAGGAGTATGTGGTCCCACCGCAACGCCAGCCAGGAGATACCCAATGATGGTTGGGAGATGGAGCCGATGGGCCACATAGCCCAGGACCAGGGCTGCCAGTACAGCAGCCAGGAAATTCACGACAAAGCTTGAGTCACTCATCTGTAAGCACCGTGTACCGTTCTAAGGGGAATAGATTGCCACTTGTTGCTGTTTCAGCGGCTTCCCTTCCGCTGCCCTGCCGGGCGCCACTCCTTTCCTAATAGCCTGGGGCGGGCTGAGTGGGGAGCCGCGCCGCCGGCAGCTTGAACAAGTGGGCCAGGTTGCCACCGAGGACCAGCCTTCGGTCTGCCTCGGTCATGAAGTCAGTGTGCAGCCGCACGAGGTCCAGGTCCTGCCGGTAGGTGCATGTCCGCATGGCCCAGGGCATGTCGGAGCCCCAGACCAGGACACCGGCTCCGAACTGTTCGTAGATGGTCTGGATGATCTGCTGGTGACGCGGGTACGGGTACTGGTAGTCCCTACCCCAGACAGCGAAGTTCTCATAGGCCAGCACGTATCCTACCTCCAGGAAGAACCGGCCCGTCCTGAACAGGGGGTAGAACTCCCTGGGGTTGTCCACGTGCTCCGGGTCCCTGGGGTGTCGCAGGTGCGCACCCACGTGGGAGTCAATGACGTTCAGCTCAGGGAATGCTTGCAGAACGTTCTCCAGACGTCCGACCTGGGCCAGGTACTCGGCCTTGGAGGTGTGGCCGGTGTTGATGTAGGCTGGGACGCCCAGACGCACGACCTCTTTCCACAGGGGGGCGAAGCGGCGGTCGTCGAAGGGCTGGCGTGCCGCAATGTGGGATACGAACAGTGCCTTGAAGCCTAGCTCCTCCACAGCCCGGGTCAGCTTATGCACCTCCTGCTGGAGCAGGCGGTCGTCCTTGGCCAGGTCGTACTCGATGGCGGCGGCCCCGATGAACCGGTCCGGCCAGCGACGGATGCACTCAGCGAAGTAGCGCTCCCGTCCCCAGTTGGGCTCCATGTACTCGGCCTGGATGACCCCCATATCCACGCCAACCGAGTCCATGTGGGCCAGCATCTGCTCGGGTAGGTGCTCCATGCGCGCCAGGACTGCCGGCCCTCGCTGGAGCCAGCAGTCCTCGCCGTGCTTCCGCCACTGGTAGCGCCCGTAGCTGCCCACCCGGAAGCCAACGTCCTCGTCTGGGCCTGGAATATACCTGGGGTCCTGGTGACTGGTGATCATCTTCCCCCAGAAGTCCCGGACCGAGCGCTGCATTTGACGGAGGAAGGCCTTGGGGTCCGGGCCAACATCGGACCCGGCCTGGTCAGGGAAGACATGCACGTGGTTGTCAATGATCACAGCCGCCTCCCAGTATGGTAGGCTATCCTGAAACTGCCCGGGCACCGCACCCTGATGGTCTTTGACAACTTAATCGGGTAATGGGCAAGCTTGAGGTGGATGAGGAGACATGCCACACCGTTCACGGCGCGGTAGTGAGACCCCCAATACCACACCCTGAAGGGCGTGGCATACCCCACCCTCTCCTGGAGCAGCCATTACCCAAACAAGTTGTTGAACTTCATTAGGGTGCAGCATCATGCTCCCGCCTTCAGAAGGGGGTGCAGAGAAGCATTTTGGGATGGGTATGGGTGTTCTGGAGCGTGGGCACCTTCCGCCTTTCGATGCCGTGTCTGCACAGTATACTTTGCTCCCTTTGTGTTGCTCAATCGGTGGCCTTGGTTGCCCGGTTACGTGGGAGCCACGTTGAGAGGGTATCGGCCTCTGCGTGGACACCGCCGCGGCTGCAAGAAGGCTGTAGCTGTTCTTGCGCATTTTCCATGCGAAGGCGGGTGGTCCTTTTGAGCCAGCCCATTTGTGTACGTCTGCGCTTATCTAGACCTTAACCTACCGATACCATATGGATGCTATGCAAGTACTCCACGCTAACTCGGTAGCGATATAATAGGCACGGCCCCCGCGGGGAATCCGTCATGGACCCTGTCCTGGCGCCCTGGAGGAGGCTCCCGCGTGATGGCTGGGCAAACCTTCCCAGGATGGGAGGCAGCAATGGCCAAGACCGTGATGGTCGCCGACGACGAGGAGCGCTTGCTGGAGCTAGTGGTGGCGACGCTGGAGGGTGATGAGCGTTACCGGGTGCTCCAGGCCAGCGATGGTGAGCAGGCCCTGGCTATTGCACGGCAGGAGCATCCGGACCTAGTCTTCCTGGACGTCATGATGCCAAAGCTGAATGGGTATGAGGTGTGCCGCGCTCTGAAGGAAGACCCGACCACGGCTCATGCCCGGGTGGTGATGCTCACCGCCTTGGGCCAGGAGAAGGACCGGCGGCTGGCCCGGGAGGCGGGCGCCGATGACTACTTTACCAAGCCCTTTAGCCCGATGGCCCTGCTGATGAAGGTGGACCAGATCCTGTTCCATCGTCAGGATGAGAGATAGCGCCCCTTGCAAGAGAACGGGCCGGTGACCTGTGGCGCTTCCGCTATCGGCCACGGCCCGAGGAAAGCGGGTTGGGTGCCTGTCGGCCCGTGAGAAGGAGTGCGGATGGTTTCTGGAAAGGCCAACATACTCGTCGTGGATGACGAGCAGTCAATACGTTACCTCCTGGAGGCAATGCTCAAGCACCTGGGTTACGAATGTACCAGCGCTCCTGATGTGGACACGGCATCGAGGCTGTTTGACCAGCAGCCGTTTGATCTGGTGGTCCTGGATATCATGATGCCGGGAAAGTCCGGGCTCGACTTTCTGCCTGTGCTCCTCGCCCGTGACCCGGACATCGCGGTTGTGATGCTGACGGCAGTGCCAGACGTCGCCGTGGCGGTCAAGGCTATGCGCGAGGGAGCCGGTGACTACATCACCAAGCCCATAGAGCTGGAGCACCTGGCTGTGCGCGCTGCCAGGGCCTTGGAGCGCCGGTCCCTGAGGCTCCGCGAAAGGACCTACCGGGCGGGTCTGGAGCAGATGGTTGCCGAGTTGACGGAGCAGGTAGAGCAACGGAACCGGGAGCTGGCTGCCCTGAGGGCCCTGCTCCAGCACAAGGCCGGCGAACTCACCAGTTCCCAGGACGCATGGCAAGTCCTTGAGAAAGCGGTGGGCGGTTTCGCCACCGCAGTGGAGCGAATACGGTCGCTGGCGCAGGTGGGGCAGCAGTAGGGTTGCCAGAGACAAAACACCACAGCCCCGCCGCGCCCCACCTTAGCTTGGGGACCGGAGGGCAAGCATATCGAGAGTGCCCCGCGGAGACCTAATCGGCCGATGCGCGGTGTGGCCGGTGGGCACGGCCCTCGTGGGTTGCTGACTGCATGAACGGGACGAAGTCCTCCACTCGCAGGGCCGGCATGGTGAGGGTCTCCACGGTGCCCCTGGCGCCCAGGTCCATGGCGATCACCGCCATATTCCAGTTATCCGGTGCCTCGACAATCGTGGCGAAGTCGTAGGGTCCAAGAAGGAACCATTGGGAGACGACTTTGGCGTTGGCGGCCATCGTCTCAATCTCCCGGTTCACCTCGGTGACGCGCTCCGGATTCTCCCGCAGGGTCTTGCGGCCCCGCTCGGTGAGCTTCGATAGCATCAGGTAGTAGGCCACGGCATCCCTCCTACTCGTGGTTACAGGCACTATCGGCTCAAGGCCTCAGGTTGTCAAGTCCCCGTATTCACTCACCTAAAATGTTACCGGAAGGGGTAGGGTTCCCTCAGCCAGGAATGTTACCGAGGGGACCATGCTGCGAGAAGACACGATGAGCGTGGACGAACGGCGCAAGTACCTG
>JACQUK010000142.1 GCA_016210325.1 Chloroflexota bacterium | reverse complement strand
GCGCTGCGACGGGAGGTCGCTGCCTTGGAACGCCAGCGCAACCATAGTCGGGCCACCATCGCGTGGCAATTCACCACCTACGATGCCCGTCGTAAACTCCGCCATCTCTACCCTGCAACTTCATCGTGACTGACTACTAGTACTTGGTTACTTTGAAAACGCGATGGCTTTGCCAAGGTCTAGAGCTAGTGATTCGTACGCTGGTTCGTGCAAGCAAGTGCTAGTCGTGCTCTAGCGCGTGGCATGTCTCGCAGTAGACGTGGTCCACGTTGGGTGGAATCACAATGTACCTGATGTCGTTACTCTGGGTGTGGCAGTCGTTGCAGGTGGGGCCCTCCGCGCCACTTTTATGGTGAGGGAACTCCACAGTAACGCCGTTGAGAATAATGGTTGGAGGTGGGACCGCGTGACAAGTAGTACAGGATACGCCGGTAATGGCGGAGGCATGGCACTTGGTGCACCCGGTAGGGCTCTGGGCTGCCAGCGCAAACGCATGGGCCACAGGGACGCGTTGCTCAGGGTGCTCGAACCGCACTGGGCCACTGAAGCTTTGTGCAACGAACAGGCCGATGACTCCGAGGAATACCGCGGCAACGAGTGCAAAGACCTTCCACGCCCCTCGCTTGGTAACAAGGTTCACCATGGCTCCTCCTCTGTCGGGCAGAGTGTGGGTCTTCGATGGTGGTTAACGCAGTGAGCCGCCCGACCGTTACGGCCGGCGCTCCTTTCGGCAGCCCCAGAACGGACAAGGCCCAAGACAACAAGCTAGTGAGGATATGGAGAAACACCGCTCGGTTCCCTACCACGTTGGGCTTGCAGGTCAAAGCATGGACTCAGGCACAGGTCGAGTAGCTATCAGCTAGCAGACGACAAATGCGGCGGCATGCGGCCCCCTTTCTCCTTGTTTGGCCCGGAGTCACATGCCAGACTCACGTCTGGCACCACCACGAGAACACCGGGGCAGGGAAGATGCCCCTGGTGCACCGGGTGGGAGCTGGCCCTTCTGTGACTATGCATGTCTTTTTTACACGAAGATCGGCGTATGCAGAAGGACCGAATGGTACAGGCCGAATGGCCCCTAGCCGATAGGCCGAATGGCCCACGGCGCACGTGGTATCTCGTAGCCCCCTCGTGGCATCTCACTAGCATCAGCGGCGCTTCTCATGCGATGATGCCAGACTGATACCGTGTGCTGCCTTGTTCCTTTTCCATACATCGTGCAAGATGTTCCCTGTACGAGACAGCGAAGCCAATTCCTGAGCACAGTCCGAGAAAGCACCTCGGGACAGCCATCTCGAAGGCAGATCCGGCGGTGCTAACAGTTTCTGGTCTCACGAGCAAGCTAGGCAAAAGTGGAGTGGCATGGTAGCATTGGGGGAAGGGCGGGGAGGCCTGCTGTGACCAGTCGCTGGGCAGCACACAACCGGGAGGGGAACGCTCATAACATTCTAGGCTCGTACGGCGTTAACTTAAGTAGGGAGTGCTGAAGTCTCATTTACTTGCGGTGCATGGAGCGATCGAGGGATCCGGGAGTCCGGGAGCGTTGCCGGTGGTGGAGTGGACATGGTTGCCAAGATAGCGTTCTCGAAAGATGAAATCCAGGTCATCTACATAGCGCTGAAGCCAGCGGTGCACGGGGTTGACCTGGTCTGGCGGTTCGCGGGGCCTTTCCACGATGTGTTCGTGGCGAAAAACCCTCCCCGTACAACCGATATTGAACTGGAACACGCGGACCTGTGGGCCGTTCAGGATGCTGTGCCCGTTGCCGCCGGGACCAAGAGCCAGCCCGACGCCGGGCTACAAATACATCTGAAGATCATTGGCGCGTTGATGGAGCTAAAGGCAGCCAGCGAAGTCGAAGAGGTCCAGGGGCTGCTCCAGGAGGTGGGCCATGACGACCCCGGAAAGGGTCATCACAAAGCCAGGCGTAAAGCCAGCCACAGAACCGTTGCGTAGGTACGAGCCTTCCCGCGTCTGCCCCGCACAGCGAGAGGAGACGGTCCGGCGCGTCCGTCGCTTTTTCCGCTAGACCTGGTTTGGGGAGGAAGCCTTGTTCCCAGCCCAAAGCGCTGAGCAAGACCAACAGACGAAGGTGTTCGACGTCCTGGACCGGTACTTCAAGGCCCTGGAGACCGACACCGTGCACTTCCTCATGCCTGATCCGGGCTACCATTGGAAGCGTCAGATCACCATCGAAGAGATGCGCACGCTTCTGGCGGAGCTGGATGAGTACTGGTGGAACCAGCGGGGCTATCCGCCGCTGCGCGACTACGACGCTGGCCCTGACCTCTCGAGGTTGCCAGACCATGCTGTGATGGCCCTGGCACAGGAGCTCGACGCTCTCTGGTGAGGGCACCCTCACAGACCCCTGCCACAAGGCCTGCCAGGCCGAGCGCGCCTACGACGCACACAGCGTGGTTGCTCAGACCCGATAGGCCTCATTGACCATGAAGCACCCCCACTCACCTTTGGGCAACGCTCAGGTAAACCTCTCTCTTCCTGGCCTCCAATGGGGGGCACAGCTGCGGACCTCTTGTGCGAAGCCCTCATGCGGCATCAGCGAAAGGCGCCAGGTGTTCGCGATTCCTTGGGCGAAGCAGCTTTGCCTACTCCGCCCCTTTCGCTTTGTGTTATCCCACGCCGTCGCACTGGCATTTGCCTTGAACAACGGGCCGTCTTAACGGTAGAGTACCAGTAGGGACGGCTGGCGTGGGTCCAGAAATGCAACGACCGCCTTTGCCGTCTCCCGGAGGTGTAAGGCAGCAGAGACGGAAAGAGGAGGTGGGGACATGTCGGGCAGAGAACGGCTCGAGACGTACTTGCACGAACAGGGAGTGCCTTTCCGGGCCTTTCGGCATCCCCCGGCGTTCACTGCACAGGAGGTTGCGGCCCACGAACACGTCCCCGGTAGGGTAATGGCCAAAGTAGTCATGGTGATGGCCGACAGGAAGCTGGTCATGCTGGTCCTACCAGCCCCCTACAAGGTAGACCTGACCAGGGTTGCCTCCTTAGTGGGAGCAAAGCAGGTCCGCCTGGCTGTGGAGGACGAGTTCGCCGGCGTTTTCCCCGACTGTGAAGTGGGAGCGATGTCCCCCTTCGGCAACCTGTATGGCGTGCCTGTCTACGTAGACAGCGCGCTTGCTGACGACGAGACCATTGTCTTCCAAGCGGGTACGCACACGGACACAGTTTCCCTGCCGTACGCTGACTTCGACCGGTTGGTGGGACCGACGGTGGGCCAGTTTGCCTACCACGCTGCCGGGAGGTCCTTGGCCGCCTGACGCCGGCACTTCGGGTACAACAGCCCAGGGTGTGCAGGGTGCCGACAGGTCCAGCAGTGGGCACCTACTGCCTTTGCGGCGCTTTATCCGACTCAACAAGCTGGTAGCAAGGAGAGGACTCGTAGAACAGGAGGGTGAGGTGGAGCCCCAGTCTGGTGCCCGGGTGGTTGCAGTCTGTGCCAGGCCAACCGGCGGAGTGCCTAAGGAGCTTCGCGACCTCATTGTGATTAAGGCGAATGGCGTAGAAGGGGACTACCACGCGGGACCCGTCAACCGTCACAAGAAGAAAGGGGACCCCGAGCCTAATTGGCGGCAAGTCACCCTGGTCGCCCAAGAGGTACTGGACTCCTTGAACGCTCGGCTGGGCATCCACCTCAAGGCCGGAGACCTGGGGGAGAACATCCTGGTGGCCGGCCTGGGCGACCTGAGCCAGCTCCAGAAAGGCGAGCGACTGCACGTGGGACAAGAGGCGGTCCTGGAAATGACAGCCCAGAACCGTCCCTGCGACACCATACGCGTGTACCACCCCAGCCTGCCGGAAGAAATTGCTGGTAGACGCGGTGTGGCGGCGGTTGTAGTGCAGCCAGGCCCGGTCCGGCCGGGCGATACCCTTCGGGTTACCACGCGCCCCTGAGGTTCCGTTCGCCCGCCCTAGCCGTGGAAGACCACCAGCAATGCGGTCCAGCGGCGCCACTCCTCATGCGACTCGCTGCATCACACCTTCCGCGCGTCCTGCTCCACACAATATCCCACCCTTTCGCACCAACGAGAAGCGTGGACTTACCAGAACCTCCATTGACACTGGCACGCCGCTAGTGTCAGACTGTCGGCGGACCTGAAATTCCGACTTCCTGTGCATATCGGCTCACGCGGTCCCTGCCTTTTCTGATCGGCGCAACCAGCCGGTACGAAAAAGAGCGGCCGGCGGCGTCAGATTTGTGGTCAACCAAGCAAGGCCTCATCCGAAAAGTAGTCGAATCTCCGGGCAGGAGGGACTGCGTGAGCGTGCGACGATGGCCCCATAAACATGCGACGCGCCGCCTATTCCACAGAAGGACCCCAGGGCTCCCCCTCCTTCTCTTGTTAGTCATCACAGGAGGGCTGGTGGCAGTGCTCTCCGGACTCGGGGGCGTGCTGCCGGTCGGGCACGAGACCCTCGCCCAGGACAGCGGAGCACAGTCCTACTTGGTGCTCAACCCCGCCGAGGGCCAGGCAGCCCCTGATTGTCCAGATGGAGTCCTCAGGGTGGTCATACCACCCACTGCGCAGCTCCGGGATGCCCCCGCCGCCGATGCTGCGGTCGTCGGGTCCCTCGAACAGGGCCAGGTCGTGTGCGTTCTTGGCCAGGACCCCCAGGGGTGGGCAAAACTCCAGAGTCCGGCCAACCCCCAGCAGCTTGCCTACACCGAATGGGATACGTTCCGCACCGTGCGTGTGCTGGTAGCTGAGGGGGCTTCACCGGCGTCCGAGGCGCCCGTGCCCACAGGCCTGAGGTGCACTCCCGGCGTTGGACAGGTTATGCTAGACTGGAATGCCTTGGCTGGTGCCTCGTCTTACATTCTGTACATGGCCACAACCCCCTGGACTGCCTGGGCGGCCACGCTACCTGGTGCCATGCGCCACGACGGGATTGCCCAGGCCAGTTTTGGCCATACTGGCCTGGCTGGCGGCACCACCTACTCCTTCGCCGTAGCAGCGGTGGTGGAAGGCGTGGAAGGGCCCCAGTCCAGCCGAGTCTCCTGTACACCTGTGTCCCCAACCCCCACGCCGACGCCTGTCTCCAGCGGAGTTGTGGGCAGCGGGGGTATGGTGGTCTCTCAATCACTCACGGTACGAGGCGGCCAGATGGTGAGCGCCACAGGAGGCCTGGTGACCGTCAGCGACAAAGGAACGGCCTTCACCGTGGCTGCGGAGACGACAGCCGGCAGCAGCTTCATCGTGCGACTCATCCTAAGCAACGCCAGCAATGCCCCTCTAGTGGGTGAGATACGGTTCGAGCTTCCACCCGAGTTCCAGGTAAAAGTGGCCAAGAACCCCGCCGATCCCACCGGCGTGACCGGCATTGGTCAGGTGGGTCTCGGCACCTGGAAGTTCATCATGAACGGGCCCCACAGCAACGCGGCGTGGGACGTCGCTTTCACTATCAAGGTCCCGGCAGAGGGAGCAGTAGGCTTCAGTGGGTTCAAAGGCACACTGAAGCAGGTAGCAGCGTAGCTCTGGGTGTCTTCTTCTAGCTCCCTTGGCCGGACCGCGCCGAGCATTTTGGGCACTGGATGAGCCTCCGCCAGGCGCGCGTCGCTTGGGTACCACAAGGGACCTAGCGGCTTCAAATCGAGTCGCGACCACTGGCGTGGGTGGACCAGTAACGTCGGGCTGTAGAAGCACCAACGGCCCCCGGGAGGTGTGCATGAAGTTCGGTTTCATTCTGCCCAACAACTGGGGCATCGAGGACCCCCAGGACGTGATTGCCCTGGGCGTCAAGGCGGAGCAACTGGGGCTCGACGCCGTATGGGTGAACCAGCACATCCTGCACACCGGCGAGTACATCGTGAAGCGGCTGGGGGACCGGCCCTACTACGACGCTCTTACAACCCTCACCTACGTGGCCGCTCTGACACGGCGCGTCCGCCTGGGGACATCAGTCCTGGTCTTGCCGTACCTCAACCCCATCGTGTTAGCCAAAACACTGGCAACCCTGGATGTCCTTTCCGGAGGAAGGCTGACCGTGGGGGTAGGCACTGGCTGGCTCCGGGCCGAGTCCGAGGCACTGGGCAGCAACTTTGCACAGCGGGGCGCCTACACCAACGAGGCCATCGCCATCATGAAGGAGCTATGGACCGAGGACGCCCCCAGGTTCAAGGGCAGGTCCTACAGCTTCTCCGGGGTCAAGTTCTTCCCAAAGCCGACGCAGAAGCCGCATCCCCCCATCCTCATAGCTGGGAACAGCCCGGCCGCCTTGCGGCGTGTGGCACGGCTTGGGGATGGCTGGCACCCTACTAGTCTGTCTCTCGAGCAGCTCGCCCGCGGCATGAAGGACCTGGAAGCACTGGCCAGTGCCGCTGGCCGACAGATGTCAGACATCACAACTGTCGCTCGCTTGGAGCTGGACATCGTGGACAGCGCGGCGGCTGACCCGGCCCGACCAATGGTCGGGACCCCTGACCAGGTCGTGCAGAGTATCGAGGCGTGCAGGCGTCTAGGCTTGCACGAGTTGGCATTTTCCATCAACACCTCAGACCTGCGCCACATTCACGAGGTGCTGGAGGTGTTGGTCGAGCAGGTGCTGCCCGCCGCCAAGGGGTGAGGCCAGCGCGCCGGTTTTTCCGGACCGCCCAGGGGTGGTACCTGCTGGCAAGGCCTGCACATTCCCCACGGGAAGTGCGATGCCACGTTGTCCCAGTGCACACCCGTCCTGGGCGCTTCGTGCTACTACCGGCCAGAGAGCTTTTCCACCCGGACGGCGCAGGCCTTGAGCTCCGGCGTGTCGGTGATGAGGTCACGGGCGTCGCTGGTCAGCAGATTAGTATGGGTGCTGTCCGGGAAGTGAAAACTCATGAACACGGTCCCTTCCGGCGAGCGGTCGGTCACCTTGACAGCCACCTTCACCTGCCCGCGCCGGGAGGTGACCAGCACCTCTTCGCCATCGGCGATGCTCAGCGCCGCAGCATCGGTCGGATTCATCTCCAGCAGCTCGTGGGGCACCAGCAGCTTGAAGCCGGAGGCCCGCCCGGTCATGGTGCCGGTGTGGTAGGTGGAGCGGCGACGCCCCGTCGTGAGCACAAGGGGGAACTCCGCATCTGGTAGCTCCGCAGGTGGGACGTGGTGGACCAGCGAGAAGTAGGCCTTGCCTGACTCCGGCCCATCGGCGTGCAGGTAGGGCGTGCCAGGGTGGTCCCCAGAGGGACATGGCCACTGCAACCCACCGGCTTGCTCCAGCCGCCGGTAGGAGATGCCCGCCAGGATGGGGCTGAGCCCGGCAACCTCGTCCCACACCTCGGAGGGGTGACGGTACGCCATCGGGTAGCCCAGGCGCCCTGCAAGCTCAGAGAGAATCAGCCAATCCGGCTTGGCCTCGCCCGGCGGCTCCACGGCCCTGCGTACCCGCTGCACCCGACGCTCAGTGTTGGTGAAGGTGCCATCTACCTCCGCGTAGCAGGCAGCGGGCAAGACCACATGGGCCAGTTGCGCTGTCTCTGTCAGGAAGATGTCCTGGACTACCAGGAGGTCAGCCGCTTCCAGAGCGGCACGGGTGTGCGACGCGTGGGCATCCGAGACCACGGTGTTCTCGCCCATGATGTACACAGCCTTGACCCGCCCCTTGAGGACCTGGTCAACAGCGGTGACCTTGGTCAGACCTGGCCTGGATGGGATGGGTCGGCCCCAGGCCTCCTCAAACTTGGCACGGACCTCCGGCCGGTCCGCCTTCTGGTAGCCAGGCAGGTCAGTGGGGATACACCCCATATCTCCGGCGCCCTGCACGTTGTTCTGGCCGCGCAGTGGGTTGACCCCAGTGCCCCACCTTCCCAGGTTTCCGGTGAGAATAGCCAGGTTGGCTAGCGACTGCACGTTGTGCGTCCCACAGGTGTGCTCGGTAACCCCCAGCGTATAGACGATGGAGGCACGGTCAGCAGCAGCGTACTCGTGCGCCGTCTGGACGATGGCCTCGGCGGAGAGGCCAGTTACCTGGGCGGCGTACTCCGGCGTGTAGCCCTTCAGGTGCTCCTCTAGCGCAGCAAGGCCCTCCGTTTTCTCCCGGACATAGGTGGTGTTATACAGCCCATCGCGGATGACGACATGAGCCATGGCATTGAACAGGGCGATGTCCGTGCCGATGTGCAGGGGAAGCCATCGGTGGGCGTAGCGGACCAGCTCGACCTTCCTGGGGTCTACTACCACCAGGCGGGCGCCCTTCCGCACGGCCTGTTTCATGCGGAGAGCAATGACAGGGTGAGTCTCAGTGGTGTTGCTGCCCACCACCAGCAAGAAGGAGGCGTCCTCCATCTCCCGAATGGAGTTGCTCATGGCCCCCTTGCCTATCTGGACCGCCAGACCGGCGACCGTGGGGGCATGTCAGGTGCGGGCACAGTTGTCAATGTTGTTGGTGCCGATGACCGCCCGGGCGAGCTTCTGCATCAGGTAGTTGGCTTCGTTGGTGGCCCTGGCGGAGCTCCACAGCGCGATGGCATCGGGCCCGCAGGTGTCGCGGATGGCGGCGAGCCGCTCAGCGACAAGCCCGTAGGCTTGCTCCCAGCTTGCCTTCTGCAACATGCCGTTGCGGCGGATGAGCGGATGTGTCAGCCGCTGCCCACTGTGGACAAACTCGGTGGAGGCAAACTGCCCCTTGATGCAGAGGGAGCCTTCGCTGACGGGGCTGGCGAAGTCCGGCGCCGCACCCACCAGACGGCCACCTTTCACCAGGAGCTGTAGACCACAGCCGGTGCCGCAGTAGGGGCAGACCGTTGGCACCCTCTCGACTCCCGCAGTACCAGGGGCCGTTCTGACTTCAAGAGATGGCTGTGTCACCTTCCACCTCGTTGCCACCTATCACGGGCATGGCTTCATGGCGAGGCCCGGGCCGTGGAAAGCTGGCCCAACAGCTTGCGGTCCATGAGCGCACCGGTGGGGCAGGTGTTGATGCACTGCCCACAGAAGGTGCACGGACTCTCCAGCAGCCGGTCGGTGGGCAGGCTGGCGATGCGCGTGTCCTGCCCCCGCCCTACAGCAGTGATGGCACCCGCCATCTCCCACTCCTGGCATATCCTGGTGCACCAATAGCAGGCGATGCACCATCGGTAGTCTCGCAGAATGAACGGGTTGGGGTCTGGGCTAGGCGTCCTGGTTGGAAGCCTGGGCAGTAGATTGCCCTGCGCCCCGTACCTGGCGGCAGCAGCATGGAGCTGACAGAGGCCCAACAAGGAGCAGCGAGGGCAGCCTTGGGAGGGTGGCGTCTCAGAGAGTAGCATCTCAAGAATGACTCGACGGTACTCCCGCAAGGCCGGGGGCTCGGTGGCGATCACCATCCCCGGCTCTGCGGCAGTGGTACACGCGGCCACCGGCTGCGGGCGCCCTTGCACCTGGACCAGACACAAGCGGCAGGACCCCTGGGGCGGCAAGCGTGGGTCATAGCAGAGGGTCGGTAGGGAGGCTCCAGCAGCCCGAAGGACTGCCAGAATAGTCTGCCCCTCCCCAATGGGAAGAGACACCCCGTCAGCATGCAAGGAGCCCTTCACCGCGGCCTCACGGCGCTTCAAAATGGCGACTGCCATCGCACAATTCTAGCACAAGCAGCCCCCTCGGTCGGCGGACCGCTGGGCATAGAAGCCCGCCAGAGAAAGAGCCGCCGGTGCCATACGCCATACACCAGTGCTGGCAAACCCTCGTCATTCAGCACCAGCAACTAGTGAAACTGCGCACAAAGTTGTGCTATCATTGCCCTTGATGGGGGTGCCGGGCCGTGAGCTTGCAATGGAAGGCTGGGCTCTACGGAGGCATAGGCCTCCTCCTCCTCATCGCAGTCCTGGCGTCCCTTGGTGTCCAAGCGGTGAACAAGAGTGTCCGCAGGAGCTTGGACGAACGAGTGCTCACTGCCCAGACGGCGGCCCAGAGCGTTGACCAGCTCTTGGGCATGGCCTTGGACGATTTGCAGCGCCTAGCAGCGCGTCGCGCGTGGGCTTCCGGTCTCACGGAGCCAGTCCCTGACACCACTCTGCTGAACGACTTCTATGGCTGGTGGGCGCCCACCGCCACCTTGGCCTTTCTGCTAGATGGCCAGGGCAAGGTTGTCCAGACGGAACCGCCACACCCTGAATGGCTCGACCGGCCCCTGGCCGCCGACCCACAGGCTGTGGAGGCGCTGAAAGACGGCGCTCCACGTGTTTCGGCGGCCTTTGCCAGTGGCGTGGCGCCGGGCCAGGCCTTCTCCCTGCTCGTCCCGGTCCTGGGACCCGGTGGGGGGCTTGTCGCAGTCCTCGGGGTGCAACTCGACCTGGCCCGCAACGGCATCGCTGGGCTGATTGACCCCGTGGGGCTAGGCACCACCGCCTACGCAGAGATTGTGGACGAGGGCGGCAGAGTGCTGGCCTCGACAAAAAGTGACCCCGGGACCACAGGACAAGAGAAGACCGAGTACGCAGACCATTTGGCTGGTCTCGTGAAGGCGCGGCGCGCAACCCGGGAGACCTGCTACCGGTGCCATGACACTGCTGGAGGCCAGCAACGGCGGCGCGATGTCCTTGCTTTTGCTCCCCTGGCTACAGTCTCCGGTGGCGTGGCGATCCGCCAGACTGAGTCGGAGGCCCTTGCCTCGAGCCAGGAACTGAAGCGGGACATGCTCATCACCGGGGGGGTCATCCTCGCGGTGGGCATCGCGCTCATCTGGCTTGTCACGCGGGGGCTGGTGCATCCTCTTGCCCAACTCACTGCCGCAGCGCGGCGCATCGCCGGGGGCGATTTCCACACCAGTGTGACCTCGGACCGCAACGACGAGTTGGGCGAGCTAGCTACCAGCTTTGAGCGGATGAGGCTGAGCCTCAGGGAGTCTCTGGCACAGAAAGAGGAAAGGGTCCGCGAAAGCGAGGAGCGCGCCCGACAGCTCTCGGCCCTCAATGCGCTGGTGACCACGGTCAGCCGCTCGCTGGACCTCAGCCGCATCCTGGAAGATGGGCTGGACCAGGCGCTCCGGACCATGTACATGGACGCCGGGGCCATCTGGCTGAGCGAAGGAAGCCCACCCAGGCTGACGCTCAAGGTCCAGCAAGGCGCCTCCTCCAGTTGGCTGACGAAGGTCCCGCAGATGAATGAAAACGCTCCGTTTTCTGGTGTGCTGCTGCGGCAGAATGACACCCCTTCGTCCTCTGCTGACGAGCCTCGATTCTTTGTCCACATCCCATTGGTGTCCAAGGGGAGCGTCCTGGGCGTCATGGTGCTGGCTAGCCGAGACCAACGGCAGTTCAACCCTCAAGAGCAAGAGCTTCTGGCAGCCTTCGGCCACCAACTGGGCGTCGGCGTGGAGAATGCCCAGTTGTTCCAGCAGAGCCAGAAGCGCGAGAGGGAGGTGCAGGCCCTCAACCAGATCAACGTGGACATCTCCCGCCTGCTGGACCTGGACCAGATTCTGCACACGGTGGTAGAGAGCGCCCGCCACCTCTTGGAGGCCGATGCCGCTGTGCTCTCGCTCTGGGATGAGGCCAACCGGGAGGTCTACGTGCACGCCGTCAGCGGCGCCTTGGACCCCGCGCTGACGACGCTGAGGCTGCGCCCCGGCGAGGGGATCGCAGGGAGCGTCTTCGCCACTGGGCATGCCCTCGTATCGCAGGACTACCTTACTGACCCGAACCTGCCGCACAGGGCGGAGGAGGACAGCCTGCTGCGGAAGGCCGGCCTTCGGGGATGGTTGGCGGTGCCCATGAAGGTGGGAGAGGAGACGTTGGGGAGCCTGGCCGTGGCCAACCAGCGGGCACAGCCCTTCCACGACCGGGAGGTAGAGCTGCTCCGACAACTTGCCAACCAGGCCGCAGTAGCCATTGAGAACGCCAGGCTCTACGCCCAGGTCGGCGAGGTAGCCGTGCTCCAGGAACGGCAGCGCATCGCGCGGGAGATGCATGACAGCGTGGGCCAGGTGCTGGCTTACCTGGGGCTCCGGCTCCGAGACCTGGAGGGCCTTGTGGGCACAGGAAAGACAGCCCAAGCCCAGGAGCGGATCACCGAGGCCAAGAAGGTGGTGGAAGATACCTACCAGGAGGTCCGGGAGGGTATCCTGGCCCTCAGGTCCGCCGGCTCGCCGCAGATGGCGCTTGTCCCCATGCTGGAAAGCTACCTGGCCGACTACCGACACCGCACCGGGGTTGCCGCAACCCTTGTGGTAGCTGACCAGCGGGCGACCCAGTTCCCGCCAAGGGTGGCGGTGCAGTTGGTCCGTGTCGTCCAGGAGGCGCTGGCCAACGTGCACAAGCACGCCAGGGCCAGCAAGGTGGAGGTGCGCTTCCAGGTTGCAGCGCAGCGCGCCGTCATCACGGTGGATGACAACGGAGTTGGCTTTGACCCGGAGAGCAGGGCCCTGGGAGCGCCATCCCATTTCGGCATCCAGGTCATGCAGGAGAGGATGGAGAGTGTTGGCGGCAGCCTGACCATCCGCTCCCGCCCTGGCGCCGGGACCCAGGTGATAGCGGAGTTGCCACTGGCCTAATAGCAATCATGGGGGGTTACAAGTCCCATGAGGATTCTGCTCGTTGACGATTCACCCCTCTTTCGGCGGGGCCTGGCGGGCCTGCTGACCTCGTGCTCTGATGTGGAAGCTGTGTCCGAGGCTGGCGACGGCCTGGAGGCGGTAGAAAAAGCCCGCGACTTCTTGCCCGACGTTATTCTGATGGACATCTTCATGCCTCGATGCGACGGGCTGGAGGCCACCCGCCTGATCAAGGAAGAGCTGCCTTATGTCAAGATCGTCATGCTCACGGTATCGGACGATGAACAGCACCTCTTCGAGACTATCAAAGCAGGCGCCGAGGGCTACGTCCTGAAGAACGTGGAGCCGGAGGCGCTGTTCCAGATGCTGCGCGGTATATCCCGAGGCGAGGCGCCGGTCTCCCCCTCCATGGCTGCCAAGATACTGGCAGAGTTGGCCCAGCAGCACCGGGGTGGCGGCCTTGGCCGTGCCCCACAGGAGCCAGCGCAGCTAACAGAGCGGGAGAGAGAGGTCCTCCAGCTCCTGACCCAGGGACACAGCAACAAGGAGATTGCCGCCATTCTGAGTGTCTCCCAGTCCGCGGTGAAGAACCGCCTCCGCAACATCATGGACAAGCTGCACGTATACAACCGCATTCAGGCCGCCCTCAAGGCCATTGAGCAGGGCCAGATCAGCCCACCCAGTAGGACACCCCGGGATACCCAATCGTCCTAGTGTAACCACCAGCCGGGGCACTCCTTCGTCTCAGTAGTCCGCCGCGGAACGCCCAAAAGTGCCTAGTACTCAGTCATGCTGGTTTTGAACGGATTTGAAATAAAGCATAGACTAGGGGACAATCGGTGAAAGGGGTGTCCCCTCATGGTAGCGGCGAAGTACGTCGTTCGATTGACCCAGG
>JACQUK010000145.1 GCA_016210325.1 Chloroflexota bacterium | reverse complement strand
GTCCCCCAGGTACTGTTCTCCCCCTTCTCCAGCAGGAGAAGGGGGTCGGGGGGATGAGGTATCAGTGGAGACAGCGACAGCGATGTCGTTGTATTTGGTTGATGACCATCAGGCGAGGGGGACCACAGGGGGAGCGGTCAACACGGGTGCCAAGACAGGACGGCCGGGCAAAAGGGACGACTTTGACTGACTCGATGAATCTCTGGGACAGGACACGAGTGGGCTGCTTGGAGACCGAGTTCTCCACCAGCCCCGAAGGGGGCGACATCCTTGCCGCTGCCTTCAGGGGGGGTATCTAGGCAATTGACGCATCCAACGGCATGAAGGCCCCCTCCACTGCGCGCCGGCCGCGCCCCACTGTGCTACGCCCGCGTGGTATGCTGGGTGTTGGGGGAGGGAACTGCCATGCGGGTGCACATCCACTTTGACGACCCCATGTTCCTCTGCGTCGAGTCCACCCTCGCCGGTTGGGCCGTCTCTACCGAGTGCCAGCCAGAGCGGGTGGAGGTCTGCTCCGAGAACATCATCGGTGACGTGACGTTCCTGCCGAACTTGGGGGAGCTCCTGGAAGAGCTGCGGCGCCGCGGCGTGCGCGACGAGCTGGTGGAGACCGTCCGGGACCAGGTCGCTGCCAAGGCGAAGCGCTAGCCCAACGCCCAGGGTCTTTCGGTTGTCACCCTGAACGGAGTGAGGGGTCTCCACGCCTCCCCTGAGATGCTTCGTCCCGACCCGTCGGGACTCAGCATGACATCCAGGCGTCGAAATGAGATTCAAGTTCTGGCAGATACAGAGACGAGATAACCGAAAGACCCTGGCCCAACGCCTGCATCGCCTTGACACGCTTGCCACCGTGGGGCAGACTTTGATGCAGCATGCTGTTCGTGCGACCCCTTCTCGGTCCAGAAGGGGTCGCGTGGCATCCAGGCGAGTGACCGGGCCGTGCTGGAGCGGGACCTGGCCCCGTCCTCTTACTCTACCCAGAGAGGAGCATCATGGAGGAGACCCCTGTCCCTGAGCGCGTCCTGGTGGTGGTGGCGCATCCCGATGACCTCGACTTCGGCAGCGCTGGCACCATTGCCAAGTGGACACGCTCAGGTTGCCAGATCGCCTATGTGATCTGTACCAACGGCGATAAAGGGACTAGCGACCCCGAGATGACCTCTGAAAGGCTGGCCGCCATACGGGAGGTGGAGCAGACCGCCGCCGCCCACGTGTTGGGCGTAGAGGAGCTAGTCTTCTTGCGCTATCCCGATGGCGGGCTGGAGGACACCCCTGAGTTCCGGGGCAAGGTGGTGCGAGAGATCCGCCGCTGGCGGCCCGAGGTGGTCATCACCACTGAGCCTTACCCACGGCGTTTCTCCCACCGGGACCATCGGATTGCGGGGCTTGTGGCCACGGATGCCTGCTTCCCCTACTGCCGCGACCGGCTGCACTACCCGGAGCACCTGGCGGAGGGGCTGATGCCGCACAAGGTCCGCTCGGTCCTCTATACGGGGGCTGACCAGGATGCGGAGGTGGTGGTAGACGTCACGGACACCATAGACCTCAAGCTCCAGGCCCTGCTATGCCACAAGAGCCAGATCAAGGACCCCCAGGATCTCGAGAAGCGCATCAAGGAGTGGGCAGGCCGCTTTCAGGAGCCGTTGGGCATCAAGTACGGCGAAGGCTTCCGCAAGGTGGAGTTCCGCATGTAGCTGGTGGGCATGGTTCGAAGCAGAAAGCACAAGTCCCGACCGGAGTCGGGACTTGTGCTCAGGCTAGTATTGCGAGAGCTACAACTACGCCCGTGTGGCGGCGCGGCCCAACGCTGGGGTGCGCCAGTGGGCGTACTTGGTCTCCATGCCGCGCACCACGTCCCGGAACAGGCGGCGCAGCCGTCGCGTCACCGGGCCTGGGGCGCCGGCGCCCGGGCGGTACTTGTCCACCGAGGCCACGGCCTCCACCTCCATGGCGGTGCCGCACAGGAACACTTCATCAGCCACATATAGCTCGGTGCGGTCCACTTCCCGCTCAACCACCGGGATGCCCAGCTCATCGCGCAGCAGGTCCATGACCGCCGTCCGCGTGATGCTCTCCAGGATCCCGGCGGTGATGGGCGGGGTGATGGCCGTCCCGTCGCGTACCAGAAACACGCAGGCGTGGGATGCCTCGGCCACCTTGCCCTGGGTGTTCATGATGATACCGTAGTCATAGCCGTTCATCTGGGCCTCGGTAGCCACCATCCGGCTGTTCTGGTAGATGGGCAGCATCTTGGCCCGGGGTGGCATCTGGGTGTCCATGGGCCGCAGCCACGTGCTGACACAGCAGGTAGAGCTCTTCTCCTCCTGCTCCAGCGTTGAGGGGCGAGCATAGCTGACGATCATAACCTCGCCCGGCCGCTCCAGGACCCCAACATAGCCGGGGACCCCTCCGGGGAAGTAGGCCAGGGGCTGGAAATAGACATCCCCCTGGAAGCTGTTGGCTTTCACAAGCTGCTTCAGCGCCTCCAAGAGCTGGTCCTTGCTGTAGGGTGAGGTCATCCGCATTAGCTTCATGGAGCGGTTGAAGCGGTCCAGGTGGGCTGCTGGGTGGAAGATGTACAGCTCCCGCTCCTGGGCGTTCCAGTAGCCCCGAATGCCTTCGAACACGGACGAGATGGCAGTCCAGCCCACCATGGTCACGTGGACGGTGGCCTTTTCCCAGGGCACCAGCTCCCCCTTCCACCATAGGAAGGCCGGGTGCTCCCCCTGGGCCAGTGGCCCCTTGGGGTGCTTCTCTTGAGTCACGTAGTCCTCCTCCTTGCTGCTCGCAATGTAGCAGGCCCGGGCGACCGATTTGTCGCTCCATGATACCATTGTGGCCCGGGGAGAGCGAGTCAGCAGGCGGTCATCTGCGGAAGCACCACATTGTTGCAGGAGGAGCTCGATGGCGCTGAAGAGGATGCTACTGGAGATGGGCATGGGGGTGGACCTGCACGGCCGGGACTGCACCAAGGCTGCTCGCCGCGCGGTGGAGGACGCTGTCCGACGGTGCAGCCTGTCCTTCGTGCGCCACCTGGGGGGCGGCAAGCCCCCCGTCATCAAGGTGCTGGTAGGCGTGCCCGACCCGGCGGCTGTGCAGGCAGACCGAGTGCTGGAAGCGCTGCCCTTCGGGCAGAGAAGCCTCCAGGCGGTGCCAGGGGGTCTGGAGGTGCCGTCCGAGACCGGCGACGACCCCACGGTCATCGCCACTGCGGCGGTCATCGTGGAGCTTGACGTACCCTAGCTTTGCTGACATTGTCCGCCCACCCCGAGCGAAAGAGTTGGGAGGATGTCAACAAAACCATGTGGCTGAACGCACGGAGGCCGACCGCGCGCCCCCCTCTCCGGCCTACTCGGGCTCCGGCTCGATGAGGCCGTAGTCGCCATCGCGGCGGCGGTACAGCACGTTGAACTGGCCCGTGGTGCTGTTCAGGAACAGGAAAAACTCGTGGCCCAGAAGCTCCATGTGGGTGGCAGCCTCTTCGGGCGGCATCGGCTGCATGGCGAAACGCTTTCGTCGCACAATGGTCCCTGAGGGCAGCTCAAAGGTAGTGACCAGTGGCGGTGAGGGAGGAGTGACTACCTCTTCTGGGGGTGCTTCGGGCCCTCTGGCCGCTTTGCCCCCAATCTTGCCCCGGTGGAGCTTGGCCTTGTAGTGGGCCACCCGCCGGTCCATGACATCCAGGACCGCGTCCACCGCTGCCTGCGCTGTGGCGGCGCGCTCCTCCCCCCGCAGGAGCGTCCCGTTGCAGTTCAGGGTCATCTGGGCCACCACGCGGTGGTCTGCCGCTCGGGTGTCCTGGTGCGCAAGCTCCAGGTTGGCTTCCAGCAGCCGGGTGTTGTTGAGCCTACGCCGGATGCGCTCCAGCTTCTTCTCGACATAGGCGCGGACCTGTGGTGAGAGCTCCAAGTTGCGTGCTTGAATGACCAGCTCCATGGTGGCCTCCGAAGCCGCAGCTTATCACCCTGGCTTCACTCCTAATTGTAGGCCACTGTGGGTAGCCTAACAACCACTGGTGGGGCTAGCCTTCCCTGGCCAGGGCAACGCCCCAGACGGAGGTTGCTCCTGCCCCCTTCAGGGCCACGGCGCAGGCATCCAGGGTGGCGCCGGTGGTGCAGACATCGTCCACCAGCAGCACGGCCAGCCGTTCAAACCCGCGCCGCGCCTCAAAGGCGCCGGCCACGTTGGCGCGGCGCACCTCCCGGCTGGCCGACCTGGCCTGGGGAGCGCCTGCGCGGGCACGGACCAGCCCCTGCGCCGCCAGCGGCAGGCCCAGCTCCCTGGCTATGTGCCACCCCAGGAGCAGCGCCTGGTTGTAGCCCCGCCGCCGCTCCCGGGTGGGATGCAACGGCACCGGTACCAACACCTGGGCGGGAAGGGACGCCTGCCGCACATACTCGGCCAGGAGGCCCCCCAGCGCGGGCACCAGTGCGCGGACGCCATCGTACTTGAGGCGGTGCACTGCTTCCCGGATGCTGCCCTCCATCAAGAAGGGTGCCCTGATGCCGTCAATGGCCTGAAGTGCCTTGTCGCAGCGGCCACAGGCCAGAAGGCTTCCCTCGCTCCTCGATTGCAGCGGCTCGGCACACCGCCAGCAGTATGGTGGCAGAAGCCTGGGGGCCGCCGCCAGGCACCGTTGGCACAGATAGACCCCGCCAGCACCGCAGCCCACACAGCGGGGCGGCAAGAGCAAGTCCAGGCCCCAGCCCGCCGCTCCTCTCAGGGTCCTGACCATGTCCATCGCCCATCACCTACCAGCACAAGCAGCCCGCCCAAGGGGGCACTGTTCTCTATGGTACAATACCGGGGGCTATGCGCCACCTGCGCGTCCAGCGCTGGACGCTGGTCTTGTTCTTTGGAAAGCTGCTCCTTGGAAAGCAGAGTAGTTGTAAGAACGCTTGACTGAAGGAATAGGCACAGCCCAAGGCCAATACCAGGAAGTCCGGGCAGTCTTCTTCGACCTGTACAACACCCTGGCCCGCTTTTGGCCGCCACGGGAGCAGGTGCAGGCCGGGGTCTGCACTGAGCTGGGCCTAGAGGTAGGCCCTTCGGGCTTGATGAAGGGCTATGCCGCCGCCGACGCCTACCTGGCGCAGGAGAACGCGCGCTGGCCCATCCGAGCCCGCAGCCCGGAGGAGGCCCTGGCCTTCTGGGCGCGCTACGAGCAACTGGTGCTGCTCGGCGCTGGCCTGGAGGTGGGCGAAGCGCTGGCCGCCAAGGTGTGGCAGCGGGTGCGGCAGCAACGCTATGATTTAGTCCTCTTTGAGGACGTGCTGCTGTCCCTGGACCGACTGAAGGCTGCGGGGATAGTGCTGGGTGTCCTATCCAACATCAACCGCGATGGCGCCAAGCTCAGCGATAGCCTGGGTCTGGCGGGCCACATCAACTTCCTGGTCACCTCCCAGGAGGTGGGGTCCGAAAAGCCGCACCCGCCCATGTTCCTGGTGGCCCTGGAGCGGGCCGGTGTCCAGGCCGGCCAGGTCCTCCACGTGGGCGACCAGTGGGACTCGGATGTGGTAGGGGCCCAGGGCGTTGGCATCCGCGCTGTCCTCATGGACCGCTACGGGGCGGCCAGGGAGCGCCAGGGCATTGCCACGGTGCACAACATGGCGGAGCTGGAGGCGCTGCTGGGCCTGACACAATAGCGCTGTGAACAGGCATCAGCGCGAGGAAGGGCGTACCCAGCGACGGTTGAGGGCAGAGCCTGCCCTGTTCGACCCACGGCAGTGGGAACATACAGCCCCAAGGTGGGGAGTCTAAATGCCCGAATACATCCGACGGAAAGACATGGCCCTCTACAACGAGGACTTCCTGACCATCGAGGCTATCCCTCCCTGTTCAGTGGACCTGATCATCACCTCTCCCCCGTACAATGTTGACATTCACTACAACAGCTATGACGACAGGATTCCCTACGATGCCTACCTGGAGTTCTCCAGGAAGTGGCTAACCAAATGCTACGCCCTCATGAAGGAGGACGGACGGCTCTGCTTGAACATCCCCCTGGACAAGAACAAGGGGGGCCAACAGAGCGTCTACGCTGACATCGTCAGCATCGCCAAGCAGGTAGGGTGGCAGTACCACGCCACGGTTGTCTGGAACGAGCAGAACATCTCGCGCAGGACGGCGTGGGGCTCTTGGGCCAGCGCCTCGGCGCCTTACGTCATCGCCCCTGTGGAGATGGTCGCGGTCCTGTACAAGGAGCGCTGGAGGAAGGCCAGCAAGGGGCAGTCGGACATCACCAGGGACGAGTTCATCGAGTGGACCAACGGCGTATGGACCTTCTCCGGAGAGAGCAGGAAGCGGCTCAAGCATCCCAGCCCCTTTCCACTCCAGTTGCCGGAGCGCTGCATCAAGCTGTTCAGCTACGTTGGCGACCTGGTGTTGGACCCCTTTGCGGGGAGCGGGACCACCCTGCTTGCATGTGCTGAGCTTGCTCGGCGAGGGATAGGGGTTGAGATTGACCCCCACTACTGCGAAATAGCAAGACTGAGGCTGGAGAAGGCCCTCAATCCCGACCGCCGTCGGGACTCTGATTCCCCTTCGTCGTCGGTCCAGGCCCGGGAGGATGCCTGCCAGGGGCAGGCCCATCGCTTCTCAGAAGGGGGTGCGGGATGAAGACCGTTATCCGCAACATCGGCCAGATCATCTCCGGAGACATCGCGCGTCCCCTGCTGGATGGCGACACCATCGTCATCGCCGGCAGGAGCATCGAGGCGGTGGGCAAGGAGGGTGAGGTGGAGGCCGAGGAGGCGGACCTGGTGGTGGACGCCCACGGCAGCACTGTCACCCCTGGGCTCCTGGACTCCCATGTGCACCCTACCCTGGCCGATTTCACGCCTCGGCAGCGCACCCTGGACTTTATCGCCTCGGAGCTTCAGGGCGGTGTCACCACCATGATCTCTGCCGGCGAGGTGCACGTGCCGGGCCGCCCGCGGGACGCCGTAGGGATCAAGGCCCTGGCCATCGTAGCCCAGCGGATCTTCAGCGCCTTCCGTCCTGGCGGGGCCAAGGTCCTGGCTGGTGCACCTATCCCTGAGCTGGACCTGACGGAGGAGGACTTCGCCGAGATGGCCAAGGCCGGCGTGCGCCTGGTGGGGGAGATCGGACTGGGCTCGGTCCGGACCGGACCTGACGCTGCCCGCGTGGTGCGCTGGGCAAAGAAGTACGGCATGACGGCCACCTTCCACACCGGCGGGCCTTCCATCGCCGGCTCCTCCCCCATTGATGCACGGACAGTCCTGGAGGCCCGCCCCCACGTGGTGGGCCACATCAACGGCGGGCACACCGCCCTGAGCAACCTGGAGTTGGAGGCGCTGGCCCGCTCCGATATGGCGCTGGAGATCGTCCATTGCGGCAACATGAAGGCGGCGCTGCACGTGCTGAAGGTCGCCCAAAAGTCTGGGGGCCTGCACCGCCTCATCATCGGCAACGACGCCCCCTCTGGCACTGGCGTGGTCCCCCTGGGGGTCCTCAGGGTGCTGAGCCTGCTGTCGGGAGTCGGCGGGCTGGACCCCGCGGTGGCCCTTTGCTGTGCCACGGGCAACACCGCCCGCGTGTATAACCTGCCGGTCGGCGTCATTGCCCCCCGTCGGCCCGCCGACCTGGTGGTCATGGATGCCCCCATTGGCTCGGTGGGAAAAGACGCCCTCTCGGCCCTGGCGGCGGGCGACCTGCCCGGCGTCTCCATGGTGCTGGTGGACGGCGAGGTGTGCGTTGGGCGGAGCCGCAACACCCCGCCGGCGGCCCGCGCCGCCGAGGTCACCAAAGGTCACATGCCTCCGGCTCTGGCAGGTGGGCACTAGTAGTCAGTCACGATGAAGTTGCAGGGTAGAGATGGCGGAGTTTACGACGGGCATCGTAGGTGGTGAATTGCCACGCGATGGTGGCCCGACTATGGTTGCGCTGGCGTTCCAAGGCAGCGACCTCCCGTCGCAGCGC
>JACQUK010000143.1 GCA_016210325.1 Chloroflexota bacterium | reverse complement strand
GCCTTCTACATGGTGGGCACCATTGATGAGGCGGTAGAGCAGGCCAAGAAGATGGGGGGCCGCTAGTGTGGTGTCCCCGAAGTTCACCGACAATGTCATTGCGAGGCCCGACGAAGGAGGGCCGTGGCAATCTGGAGGAGGAGTGGACCCCGCCGCCAGATTGCTTCGTCGTCCTTCCCCCCGAAGGACTCCTCGCAATGACAATTCGTAAACGTATTTCGGAGACAGGAGACTAGGTCCCCGTTTGTGACATAGCAGGTATGTCTCGCCCCATTGGGAGGGGCGCGTGCTGCCATTCAGCTTTTCTCAGGTGCCGTTCAACTTCAGTGAGACAGCGGTCAAAGAGACGCTGGCCGAGCTGGTGGTCCGTATCCTTGTCAGCCAGCTTCAAGTAGAGGGTGGCGAATCGGGAGGGGGGCACGTGCATGGCTACAGCGTGGGCCCCCTCAAGCCGGTGGTACACGAGGCGGCGCGTCTGGGGTCGCTGCTGGGGGCCCAATACCCCGCCAAGGCCCGGAGCGTTTTCGCCCAGGTCTACTTCACCGGTCCGGAGCAAGAGCTGACCAAGGCCCAGGACTCAGTCCGCGCAGTCATGGCCCGCCGTGGGCCAGGGGAGGACCCCGGGCTGCTGGCGGAGCTCCCGGTGACCGGGGGCGTCTTCGAGCAGGTCCGCAAGAGCCGCGGGGTAGGCGTTTCTTTCGACCTGGCAGAAGAGGCGTTGTTGACGGCCTTCCTCTACGGCATGGTGCTGGGCACCCTCTATCCGGAGCGGGTAATGGCCGCGGCGAAGGCAGAACTCGATGGGCGCCGGGGGCCGCCCGTTGCCCTGGGGGACCTGCCCAGGCAGGTTGGACTGGCTACCAGTCCTGGAGACTCGCAAGAGTACCTGGCGCTGGTGCGTGGGCTCTTCGTAGCCTATGAGCGTGAGTTTGGTCCCCTGTCGGAAGAAAGAAGCTGACCCTCGGGGAGCAGGACCAGGAAGAAGAAAGGGTACGCGCGATGGCTACCATGAGGTTGGAGATCGTCACCGCTGAACGGCTGGTCTACGCGGAGGACGTGGAGCTGCTGGTGGCCCCTGGCATCGAGGGGGAGTTGGGCATCCTGCCCCACCACGCTCCGTTGTTGACGGTGCTGCAACCCGGGGAGCTCCGCGTGCGCAAAGACGGCCAGGACCAGTTCATGGCCATCTCTGGTGGCTTCCTGGAAGTCCTGGGCAACAAGGCCACTGTGCTGGCGGACGCGTGTGAGCACGCCACCGAGATTGACATGGAGCGGGCCCAGCGGGCTGTGGAGCGTGTCCAGGAGCAGTTGAAACAGCACCTCCCCACGGTGCAGCTTGAGCAGGCCCTGGCTTCCCTGCGGCGGGCCCAGACGCGCATCAAGGTGGCAGGTCGGCGCCGGGAGAGGCCGGGAGCGCCGCCATCCCACTAGCTGCCGACCGGTACTTTTGTCTTGCGACAGCGGCCGACTAGACTGGCGTCCTCTCGTCCTGCTCCTCCTCCCCGGCGAGTGAGGCGCCATCGGGCCGCAGGTAGTAGGTGATGGACTGGAGCGTGAGCACAGGGTCTATGGCCTTGACCCGGACCGAGTCTGGAACGCGCGGCGTCACAGGGGCATAGTTAAGGATGGCGCGTATGCCTAGCTTGACCAGGTCCTGGATGACTGCCTGGGCCTGAGTGGCTGGCACTGCGACAATGGCGATGCTGACATCCTTCTCGCGGACGGCGCGCTCTAGCTCCGACATGGGCTGTACGGTGAGTCCACCCACGAGCTGACCGACCTGACGGGAATCGGCATCGAAAGCAGCGACGATCCTGAACCCCTGGGGAGCGAATCCGGGGTAGCTGATGATAGCCTTGCCCAGGCGGCCTACGCCCACCAGGGTGACGTTCCAGGTCCGGTCCAACTGGAGGATATGGCGAAGCTCCTCCAGGAGTCGCCCCGCATGGTAGCCGCGTCCCTGCTTGCCGAAGCGGCCGAAGTAGCTCAGGTCCTTGCGGATCTGGGCAGGGGTAGTGTGTAGCTCAGCCCCCAGGTCCTGGGAGCTGATAACCTCCCTGCCTTGTTTGGTCAGGTTGCTGATGGCGCGGAGGTAGAGAGGCAGCCGCTCCACCACCACATCCGGGACCTCCCCCGGGTTCCTTCTGGGTCGGCGAGAAGGTCTCGTCTCCATTGGTGCACTGGACTCCGCTTGAGCGCCCAGAGTTACGCCCCGTCCGGCTCACCCCACTGGTACAAGGCGCTTCAGGGCCATAGCTCGGTGTCTTGCCGAGAGCGGGGCTACCCCTGCGGTCGCTGCTATGTTGACACGAGGATTGTAACCACAGTCACAATCGCTGGTCAAGGACTTGTGAAGGCTTTCTCGATTCCTGGGAGGCGCCGGCGAGCTAGCCCAGGAGGTCCGGGGTCGCAAGGCCGTCGCGCGCCACCTCTCGCTGCTCTCCGCTCCGCAGGTCCTTCACCTGCACGGTGCCCTTGTGCAGCTCCTCTTCCCCCAGGATGACCACGTAGGCCGCCCCCAGCGCCGTGGCGTAGCGCATCTGGCCTTTTAGCGCGCGGCCGGCCGGCGCCAACACGGCGCCCACCCCCCTGCGGCGCAGGAGCGATGCCAATCTCAATGCCTCGGCTTTCGCCTCCTCGCCGATGTAAGCCACCACGGTGCTGGCCTCGGACCCCTTCGGCACGGCTATTTCCTGCGCCTTGAGGTTCAGGGCCAGCCGCTCGATGCCGCTGCCAAAACCGATGCCAGGCGTGGGTTTCCCGCCCAGCTCCGCAATCAGGCCGTCGTAGCGTCCTCCGCCAAGCAACGTGCTCTGGCCCCTGGCTCCCTCTGGCTCAATCTCGAATACGGTACGGGTGTAGTAGTCCAGGCCCCGTACCAAGCGGTGGTCCACCTGGAAGGGGATGTCCAGGGCCTTGAGGTAGCTCCGTAGCTGTTCCCAGTGGCTGGCGCACTCGGCGCACAGCATCTCTGAGCTTTTGGGGGCCGCGTCCCCTATCGGTTGGCAGGCAAAATCAGTGCGCTTGCAGTCAAGCATGCGTAGAGGGTTCCGTTCAAACCGCATGCGGCACTCGGGGCAGACCTGGTCCAGGTGGGACTGGTAGTAGGCCTTCAGGGCATCCAGGTAAGCAGGACGGCAGTGACGGTCGCCGATGCTGTTGATGATGAGGGCTAGCCGCTGGAGCCCTAGCCCGATAGCCGTGTCGGTCAGGAAACGCCACCCTAGCTCAATCACCTCGGCGTCCACCGCTGGGTCGCCGTCGCCGATGGCCTCGATGCCGAACTGGTGGTGCTGCCGGAAGCGGCCTGCCTGGGGGCGCTCGTAGCGGAAGATAGGGCAGATGTAGTAGAGTCGGACAGGCTGTGGAAGGGTGTGCATCCCGTGCTCCAAGTAGGCCCGACATACCGGGGCCGTCCCTTCGGCCCGCAGTGTCATCTCCTCGCCACCACGGTCCTGGAAGGTGTACATCTCCTTCTCGACGATGTCGGTCCCGGCGCCAACGCTGCGGACAAAGAGGCCTGCCATCTCGAAGGAGGGGGTATCAATGCGACGGTAGCCGAAGCGTTCTGCCACCGCATGGCCGCGCTCCTGGACGAAGCGCCAGGCGGCTTGCTCCGCAGGGAGAATGTCCTGGGTGCCTCTGGGTGTACGGTAGAGCAAAGGCTCCCTCCTGGTGCGGGCGGGTGTAGAACGGTCCTCTGACGGCGCAAGTCGAAGACAGCACACAAGCATAGCGCACCTGTGCCGAGGCGACAAGCGAACCTGTGGCGACCTTGATCCGTGAGTCCAGATTCCGGAAGGTCACCGGTCAGGTGACGCCGCTAATCCACGGTGTATCTCGTCATTGCGAGTCCCGACATAGTCGGGACGAAGCAATCTGGCGGTGTCCCGATCACATCGGGACTCGCAACGACGCCGCAGACTTTTCACTCACGGATTAAGGCGGCGACGCCAACCGGCGCCGTTGTGTCGCAACCCGTTGGTTTGAACCGGCCGCAGCGCCGGCGTATACTGCAACCAGGGGATCGCCGGGTGGTGGGCATGGCAGTAGCTGTTGAAGAACTCCTAGAACGGGCTCGGAGCTACCTCCAGCCGGACAAGCTTGCCGTGGTGGAGGCGGCCTACCGGTACGCCGCCGAAAAGCACCAGGGGCAGCGCCGCATGTCCGGCGAGCCCTACATCCAACACCCCCTTCGGACTGCCCTCTACCTGGCGGAGTTGAACCTGGACGCGGTGACCCTGGCGGCCGCCCTGCTCCACGATGTCATGGAGGACTGTGGCGTTGCCCGGACAGAGCTGGAGGAGCGGTTCGGGTCTGAGGCGGCCCGCCTGGTGGACGGGGTTACCAAGCTGGCGAAGATCGACCGGCTGAAGGGGGATGGCCTGCGGGCTGAGGAGCACCAGCGTCAGGCCGAGAGCACCCGCAAGATGCTGGTGGCGATGGCCGAGGACATCCGCGTGGTCCTCATCAAGCTGGCCGACCGCCTCCACAACATGGAGACCCTGGGGGCCCTGCCCGAGGAAGAGCGGCGGCGCATTGCCCAGGAGACCCTGGACATCTATGCCCCCCTGGCCCACCGCTTGGGCATCTCGGAGGTCAAGTGGCGACTAGAAGACCTGGCTTTCCGCCACCTGTACCCCAGCCAGTACCGGAAAATCGCCAGGCTCCTGGCGGCCCGGCGGGAAGAGCGCGAGGTCTATATTGAGCGCGTGTGCGGGGTCCTGCGTGGGGAGCTGGAGCGGGCTGGTATTAAGGCCGAGGTCTACGGCCGTCCCAAGCACCTTTACAGCATCTTTCAGAAGATGCAGAAGTACGCCGAGCAGGGCAAGGACTTTGGTCAGATCCAGGACCTTTACGCGACGCGGGTGCTGGTGACCACCAAGGCGGACTGTTACCATGCCCTGGGGCTGGTGCATGACCTGTGGCATCCCCTGCCTGGCCAGTTCGATGATTACATCGCTAACCCCAAAGAGAACCTGTACCAGTCCCTCCATACCTCGGTGATGTGCGAGAGCGGGACGCCCCTGGAGGTGCAGATCCGGACCCACGAGATGCACCAGATCAACGAGTACGGTGTGGCCGCCCACTGGCGCTACAAAGAGGGTGGTGCCAGTGGGGACATGCGGTTCGAAGACAAGATCGCCTGGCTGCGCCAGCTCCTGGAGTGGCAGCGAGAGATGCAGGGGGCGGAGGAGTTCCTGGAGTCGGTGAAGGCCGACATCTTTCAGGACCAGGTCTTCGTCTATACCCCCAAGGGAGTGATTAATGAGTTGCCTGCCGGCGCAACTCCGCTAGACTTCGCCTATCTGGTCCACACTGAGCTGGGCCACCGCTGCATGGGGGCCAAAGTCAACGGGAAACTGGTCTCTTTCGACTACCAGCTCCAGAACGGGGATACCGTGGAGGTCGCCACCTCCAAGGTGGCGCGGGGGCCCAGCCTGGACTGGCTGAACCCCGAGCTGGGCTACCTGCGCACCGCCGGCGCTATCAGGAAAGTCCGGCAGTGGTTCCGGCATCAGGAGCGCAGCGCTAACATCGCCCGAGGGCGTGACACGCTCCAGAAGGAGCTGAAGCGGCTCGGCCTGGTGGTGACGGAGGAGGAAATCGCTCGCCACTTCAAGTACGAGAACCTGGACGACTTCCTGGATGCCCTGGGAAGCGGGAGCGTGTCTGTCGCACAGATAGGGCAGCGGCTAGCCCCTGAGCCTGAGGCACCGGCACCGGCCATTGCGGACCAGGCACCCCTTCCCGGCCCCTCCTCCGGGGTGCAGGTGATGGGTGTGGGGGACCTGCTGACCAACATGGGCCAGTGCTGCAACCCCTTGCCCGGCGATGATATCGTTGGATTTGTGACCCGCAACCGCGGAGTCACAGTCCATCGGCGCGACTGCCCCAATATCCGGAACGAGGACGAGCCGGAGCGCATCGTCCGGGTCAACTGGGGCCCGGCACAGCAAGTCTACCCTGTGCGCGTCCGCATTGCGGCGTGGGACCGGGTGGGCCTGCTGCGAGATGTCACCACGCTGGTCTCTAGCGAGAAGGTGAATATCGCCTCCGTGGTGACCACTGAGCACTCCGATGGGACGGCCATCATCACCCTTACCGTTCACGTCACGGGCATCGTCCAGCTCAGCCGTCTCTTTGCCAAGCTGGAGCATGTGACGGGGGTGCTCAGCCTCTCACGCGCCAACGAGCCGGCCACTATTCAGCCCAAGGTCTCCAAGAACTGAGGCGCACTCCAACGAGCCTCTTCAGGAACGCCTTCGTGCTCCAGCACGCTCTCCTTCCACCCCCGCGGTGCTGGGCCTCGCTGGACCTTTAGCGAATTTTTAGTTCAGCCAGCAGCAGTTTGACCTTCTCTTCGACCTGGTCACGGATTCTTCGCACTTCCTCAATCGGCTTGCCTTCGGGGTCTTCAAGCCCCCAGTCCTCGGCTGGCACGAAGCCTGCTGGACACGCCTCTTCTATAGAACACCCCATTGTGATGACACGGTCAGCCCGGTCCACCATGTCCTGGGTAAGTAGCCTGGGTCTGTTGAGAGACACGTCTATGCCTCTCTCACGCATTGCCTGGGCCACCACGAGGTTCAGCCGTTCTGAGGGGATGGTGCCAGCGGATTCACATTCGATGGCTCCCTGAGCCAGGTGCTTCAGGAAAGCCTCCGCCATCTGACTGCGTCCGGAGTTGTGCACACAGACGAACAGGACTCGCTTCACGGCAGTCGCCCCCCTCCTGTTGTTTCGCATGACGCGTCTGGCCCTCTCCTCGACACCACGCCATACCGTCCCCCGGGTGCTAGGTTGTGCGCTTTGGGTCTGGCGCCAGCGTGGGCTGCGGTCCCGCACCGAAATACTTCCTCTGGAAGTAGAGGGCCACGCTTACCAGGCTTATGAGGACCGGCACCTCCACCAGGGGCCCGACGACGGCGGCGAAGGCCTGCCCCGAGCTGATGCCGAACACCGCCACAGCCACGGCGATGGCAAGCTCGAAGTTGTTGCTGGCGGCGGTGAAGGCGATGGCGGTCGTCTTGGAGTAGTCGGCGCCGATCATCTTGCCCATGAAGAACGAGATGAGGAACATGACGACGAAGTACACCAGCAGCGGGATGGCGATGCGCACCACGTCCAGGGGCAGCCGCACGATGAACTCGCCCTTGAGCGAGAACATCACCACGATGGTGAAGAGAAGGGCAGCGAGGGTGATGGGGCTGATCCGCGGAATGAACCGGTGCTCATACCAGTCGCGTCCCCTGGCCCTGATCAGCGCGAAGCGGGTGACGATGCCTCCGAGGAAGGGAATGCCGAGGTATACCAGCACCGTCCGGCCGATCTCGCCGATGGTGACGTCCACCGCCGTGCCCTCGAGGCCGAACCATCTGGGCAGGATGGTGAGAAACGCGTACGCATAGACGGAGTAGAACAGTATCTGAAATACCGAGTTCAGGGCCACCAGGCCGGCAGCATACTCGCTGTCCCCCTTCGCTAGCTGGTTCCAGACCAGGACCATGGCGATGCAGCGCGCCAGCCCGATCATGATCAGGCCCTGCATGTACTCGGGATGCGGCCACGCGAAACCGAGGAAGATGATGGCCACGAAGAACATGAGCACCGGACCGATGAGCCAGTTCTGCACCAGGGACAGCCCTAGCACCCGCCAATCGCGAAGCACCCGGCCCATCGCCTCGTAGCGGACTTTGGCCAGCGGCGGGTACATCATGAGAATCAGGCCTGTTGCTATGGGGATAGACGTGGTCCCAACCGAGAAGAAGTCGATGACGTCGGCCAGCCTGGGAACAAGGTAGCCCGCGCCCACTCCGAGGCCCATGGCAAGGAAGATCCATAGCGTCAGGAAGCGGTTCAGTACCGACAGCCCACGGACCACGCTCTGCGGCTCTGCGTTGCTCATGCTACTCTCTCTGCCCCTGGGTGTCCCGGCGAGGACCGAACCGCGTCGGCTCCAACCCTGGCTCGCAGGTAGACCGGATGATGACGGAGACATTTATGACACAGGATTTTCCACGGTACCTCGTCCACCTGGGCCCCAGGCGTCCTGGTGCGGACCCAGGTGCCTGATTGGCTGTGCTCATGGAGCGCGCCACCTCGACCTCAGGGGGCACTGGCGAGACCTTCCTCGTGTTCCTCATCCCCCTGTATCCCCCCTCGTGACAACCTATCAGTACCTGGACACGTTGATCTCCGTCATCTTGCCAGTAACAAGAAAGATGACGCGCTCAGCGATGTTGGTGGCCCGGTCGGCGACACGCTCCAGGTCGTGGGCAACCCACAAGAGGTATGTTGCGCGCTGGATGGTCTTGGGGTCCTGGATCATGTACGTTAGCAGCTCCCGGTACACCTGGTCATACAGGGCGTCCACCTCGTCATCGGCGTTGCACACACCGGTGGCTGCCACGATGTCGCGGTTCACCAGGGCGTCCAGGCTCCGGCGCAGCATGTCTGTCGCCCTCTCAGCCATTCGTGGGATGTCAATGAGGGGTTTCAGCGGTGGTTCCTGCCCCATCATCAGGCTGATTTTTCCGATGCCCTCGGCGTAGTCTCCCATGCGCTCCAACTCGACCGAGATGTGGAGGATCGCAATCAGCGCCCTCAGGTCACGGGCCATGGGCTGCTGGGTAGCGATGAGCTCAACGCACTTCTCTTCAAGCTGGAACCGCTGTTGGTCTATGACGTCATCCTCCTGGATCAACTGCCTTGACGCCTCCAGGTCGCGGCGCTTCAGGGCATCCAGGGCCTTGGCGATGGCCTTCTCCACCATGCTTCCCAGCACCAGCAGGTCATCCTGTAACACCCGGAGGTGTCGGTCGAAATCAGCTCTGGGCATGGGCGTCTTCCTCCTTTAGCCGAACCGGCCAGTGATGTAGGCCTCCGTTCGCTCATCCCTGGGGTTGGTGAACATCTGCCGCGTCTGACCGTACTCGATGAGCTCACCTGCCCGGTCGTCGCCCATCAGCAAGAAGGCGGTCATGTCTGAGACTCTTGCTGCCTGTTGCATGTTGTGGGTCACAATAACGATGGTGTACCGCTCCTTGAGCGCGCGGACCAGGTCCTCAATGCGGGAGGTGGCCACGGGGTCCAGGGCGGAGCACGGCTCATCCATCAGGAGCACCTCTGGCTGGACCGCCAGCGCCCGTGCGATACACAGGCGCTGTTGCTGTCCTCCCGAGAGAGCGGAGCCGCTCTGCTTGAGCTTATCTTTGACCTCATCCCACAGGGCAGCTTGCTGGAGTGCTCGCTCTACCGCGTCGCTCATCTGGCCCGGGCGCCGGAGGCCGTTGAGTCTCAGGCCCGCGGCCACGTTGTCGAAGACGGACATCGTGGGGAACGGATTGGGGCGCTGGAACACCATCCCAACCCGCCGTCGCACCCTCACCGGGTCAACCCCCGGCGCATAGATGTCCTCGCCGTCCAGGAGGACCTTTCCCTGGACCCGGGCGCCAGGTACTACCTCGTGCATCCGGTTGAGACACCGGATGAAGGTTGACTTCCCGCAACCCGAGGGACCGATGACCGACGTAACACGGTTTGGGAGGATTGTCAGTGAGACATCCCGCAGCGCCTGGAGGGGGCCGTACCAGGCGTTGAGCTTCTGGACAACGATGCCCCTAGTAGCGGGGCCTGGCGTTGTTTGCGGCTCCATCGTCCGTTCTTCCTGCATGACCATGTAGTCTCCCCTCGGAATCTAGTGATAGCGTCTTGAGGTCAGCCAGCGCACCGTGATGCTGATGACGAGCACCAGCATCACCAGGAGAAACGAGGCTGCCCAGGCCTGCTGATGCCAGGTGTCATAGGCCGATACAGCGTAGCGCCATATCTGGAGCGGCATCGCGGCGATGGGCTGGCCCAGCCCCGCGAAACCAAACCGGTTTCCCAGGGCCGTGAAGATAAGCGGCGCCGTCTCACCAGCGATGCGTGCTATGCCCAGCATACTGCCCGTCACAATCCCCACCATAGCTCCGGGCATCACCACGCTGACGATCATTCGCCACCTGGGGATGCCCAGCGCCAGCGCCGCCTCCCGGTAGGTCGCAGGCACGAGCCTCATCATCTCCTCAGTGGTACGGGCCACCACCGGCAGCATGATGATGGCGAGCGCCACTCCTCCCGAGAGGGCGGAGAAGGTCCCCATAGGTTGCACCACCAGCACGTACACGAAGATGCCGACGACCACCGAAGGCACCCCGGTCAGCACGTCAGCCACCAGACGGACCACCAGGCCTGTTCGGCCACCTCCGAACTCCGAGAGGTAGGCTCCGGCCAGCAGTCCCACGGGTATCCCCAGCACCGACGCCAGGGCCACGAGGACCAGGGTGCCGATAATCTCGTGCCGAATGCCCCCTCCGGGCTCTCCCAAGGGCTGCGCGGTCTGGGTCACGAAATCCAGGTTCAGGAAGGCGATGCCTTTGACCAGGGTGTACCCGACCACCAGCAGCAGGATGCTGACGGCTACCAGGGTGGCCAGCCCGCACAGGCCCACCATCAGGTAGCTCGTTGTCCTCCGGCGCAGGTACACCTGCATGTCGGTCGTCATTGGCCACCTACCCTCGCCTTTGCTACCGTCCACCGGACCAGCAGCCGCCCCACGACGTTGACCATCAGGGTGATGGCAAACAGGACGAGGGCCAGCTCAACCAGCGAGCCGATGTACAGGTCGCCGGATGCCTCGTTGAACTCGGTGGCGATCTTGCTGGCCATGGTGTTGCCCGGCGCAAACAGCCTCGCCGTCACCTGGTAACCGTTCCCGATCACCATGGTCACCGCCATCGTCTCGCCCAGGGCACGTCCCAGCCCAAGGATGCCAGCGGCGACGATGCCCGATCTGGCGTAGGGGAGGACAGCGCGGCTGATGGCCTCCCAGCGGGTTGCTCCCAGGGCCAGCATAGCCTCTCGCTGAGAGGAGGGAACGGCGGCAAGGGTATCCCGGGCAACCGCCGTGATGATGGGGAGGGCCATGATGGCAAGGATGAGGCCCCCGGCGAGAAACCCCACGCCAAAGGGAGGACCCTGGAAGAGGGGGAGGAAGCCCAGAGAGCTTCCCAGCCACCGCTCAACGGGGTCGCGGATTACCGGGACCATGACGAAGAGGCCCCAAAGCCCCAGCACCACGCTGGGGATGGCCGCCAGCATCTCCACCAGGAACGAGGCCGGGGCCCGCAGCCACGGAGGGGCCAGCTCGGCCAGGAAGATAGCCACGCCAAGGCTGACCGGGATAGCTACCAGCATGGCGATGGCTGACGTCAGCAGGGTCCCGTATACCGCGGGCAGGGCACCGAACACCTCCTGCACCGGGTCCCAGGTGGAGCTTGTCAGGAACCCCAGGCCAAACCGGGTGACGGCTGGCCAAGCTGCGTTGAGCAGGTAGAGTGTCATGGCCACCAGCAGCCCAACGAGGCTCAGGGCTGCCAGCAGGGCGATGGTCTGGAAAACCCAGTCCCCCGGGCTGGCGGGCCTGCGGAACCTGGCCCGCCACCACCAGACCGGGGCATGGACCTCTTGCGGGTGCGGAGCTCTAGCCAATGCTTCTCCGAGTCAGCACTACTATCTGCCCAGCAGCGGCTGGCCGTTGCATGTGACAGAGCGTATCTGGGCCTCTGCCTTGCGGACTGCATCGTCAGGCAACGGCGCGTACTGGAGCGACGGCGCGTACTGTTGCCCATCATGGATGGCCCACCACAGCACGTCCACCAGGGCCTTGCCCTTGGTGCAGTCCGTCTGGTTCCGGTAGACCAGGAGCCATGTGAAACCAGCGATGGAATAAGCCTCTGGATTGGTTGAGTTGGTAATCATCACCTTCATGTCGTCGGGCAGAGGCACACCCAGGGCCGCCTTGCTGGTCGCCTGCAGAGAGGGCTCAACAAACTTGCTGGAGGCATTCTGGAGGGCTGCCCAGGCCATGTTGTTCTGGGTAGCGTAAGCTAGCTCCACGTAGCCAATGGTCCCTGGTATCTGTCGGACTTGGCCAGCCACGCCCTCGTTCCCCTGGCCGCCGATGTCCCCCGGCCAGTTCACCGCCGTGGCATTGCCTACCTTCTCCTTCCACTCCTGGCTCACCTTGGACAAGTAGTTGGTGAAGATGAAGGTGGTGCCCGAGCCATCGGAACGGTGTACCACAGCGATGTCCTGATTGGACAGGTTCAGCCCCGGGTTGAGCTGGGCGATGCGGGAGTCGCTCCACCTGGTGATTTTCTTCAGGTAGATGTCCGCCAGCACATCGGGTGTCAGCTTCACCTGGCCTGCCCCTATCCCTTGCAGGTTGTATACCACCGCCACCGCCCCCATCGTCATGGGGATGTGGAGGATGGGGCCGTGGGCCTGCTCAGCCTTTGCCTGCTGGTCGTTGGTCATGATGCCGTCGGAGGCGCCGAAGTCCACTGTGCCCTCGGTAACCTGCCGGATGCCTCCACCGGAGCCGATGGACTGGTAGTTTACCTGGGTCTTGGCGACCCTGGCGTACTCGTCGAACCACCTGGAGTAGAGGGGGAAGGGGAAGGTTGCGCCGGCGCCGTTCAGGCGGATGGTGCTTTGAGAACCTGAAGGTGTTGTCGTGGGCGTGGGCTGTTGGCCTACCTGTGTACCAGTGGGCGTGGGTCCCGCCCCGCCACAGGCCGCTACCAGGGCCAGCACAATGGCGGCTAACCCCGCTGCTACCAGTGCCATATTGCTTGGTAGCTTCGTTGTCTTCCTAGTCTCCTGCACCTGGTACTCCTTCTTTCGATTGTACTGGTGTCCCTTTAAGGGACCGTGAACGCACTGTTAACGGAGCTTTAACCCTTCACCAGAGGCTGGGGTCACCAAGGTAGGCATACCTGGTGCTGGCACCCTGGCCGCAGTCGGGGCATGTCCAGAACCGCACTCCCTGTACCAGGTAAGCATCAGACCTCTCCAGCGGCAGGTCTCTCACCATCCCTAGCCTGGTCCAGCAGGAGAGACAGTAGCCCGGGATGGGAAACTGCGGAAAGACCTTGTTCAGTACCCTTGCACCGAGGGCCTTCAGACGCCTCCAAGCCGACGGCTGCATCTGGAGAGGGGTTGTCCCTACCAGCGTCTCTCGCGCAATCGGCGCCTCTCTGACTTCAACTTTGTCCACCTTCTCACCTCCTTTCTCTTCCAGATTCCATCTTCAAAGTAGCACCCTTACGTGAGCGGGTCCTTATGGCAGCGTTAACGTTCGTTTAGGGCTTCGTGAAGGGGAGATGAACAGCAAGAGGCCCTTCCCAAAAGGGAAGGGCCTCTCAAAGAGTACCGGCCAGATGCGCTAGTTGGCGCGGGGCACGGTAAAGGAGAAGGTGCTGCCCTCTCCCTCCCGGCTTTCGACCGCGACTTCGCCACCGTGGGCCCGCACAATATGCTTGACAATAGCCAGGCCCAGGCCGCTGCCGCCGTCCCGCCGGGAGCGGTCCACTTTGTAGAACCGCTCGAAGATGTGCGGTAGGTGTTCCTCAGGGATGCCAATGCCGTTGTCTTTGACGCTGACCTTGACCACCCGGTCGCCTGCCTTCGCGGATAGCGTCACAGACCCCCGCTCTGGTGTGAACTTGAGGGCGTTGTCGAGCAGATTGGCGAGCACCTGGCGGAGCTTCTCTTCCTCCCCTAGAACCCTGGGAAGAGCCTCGGGCAGGACGATGTCCACCGTGATCTGCTTTGAATCCGCCCGCTCCTGGAACTGTGCTCTGACCTCATCCAGAAGAGGTCTCAGGTCCACAGGGCTCAGGTGGAGCGTCGCCTGCCCGCTCTCGAGGCGAGACAGATCGAGCAGGTCTTCCACCATGCCAATCATGCGGTCAACCTCCCTGTGGATGCGGCGGATGAAGTCCCTGGCCACTTGCTGCTCCTCCACCGCGCCATCCTCCAGGGTCTCGACCATCGCTTTTACCGAGGCGAGAGGACTCCGGAGCTCGTGGGAGACGTTGCTGACGAACTCCTTACGGGTCGTCTCCACCTCGCGAATCCGGGTCAGGTCGTGGAGGGTCAGGAGAGTACCCGATGGCCCGCCCCTGGCCAGGGGAGTGGCAATAGCGCTGAAGAAGCGGCGCCGATGGAATAGCTCGACCTCCCCGTGCTGCCGCTGCCTGGTCTCAAGGGACCGCGACACAAGACGTTGCAGGTCATGGTCTCGGACCACCTCCATGAATCGGCCGCCGACCACCCCTCGTGGGCTCAGGCTCAGCAGCTCTTCAGCCGCCCGGTTCACAAGCTCGATCTGTCCTTCTGACTGGATGACGACGACGCCGTCGGCCATCGTGTCCAGGACGGCCGCTAGCTTGTTTCGCTCGCCGGAGAGGTCACGGATCATGTCCCGCAGGGTTGTGGCCATACGGTTGAAGGCATTTGCCAGCTCCTGCGTCTCGTCCGACGAGAGTGCTTCCACCCGCTGTTCCAGTGCACCCGCTGCAAGGCGGCGGGCCGCCTCGGTGACGGAGCGGACGGACCGAGAGGTGCGACGGGCCAGGAAGTAGCCCAGTGCCAGGGAGAGGACCGTTACGATAATGGCTGCGAGTGAGATGGTGGTGATGATCCGGTTGACGTTTGCCTGAATGGTGGAAGTGGGCACGGCAACCCGGGCCACACCCATCAGCGTGCCGTCCACCCGGATGGGAACGGCGGTATACAGCAGCTCCTGGCCCACCGCGGTGCTGGTCCGCGTGTCTCTGCCGAGCCCTGTGCTGAGGGCGTCCTGGAACTCTGGGCGCAGTGTGTGGTTCTCCATTACGGTGGGGTCCTCCCAGGTGTCAGCCAGGACGGTACCGTCCCGTGCAACCACCGTCACTCGGGCGTTGATGAGGTTGCCGATCCGCTCGCTGGCTACCTGGAGGTCGGCGGGGTCGAGTGGCCCACGGAAGAAGCGTCCGGTCGCCTCACCTACGAGGCTTGCCTCCTGCGCTAGACGTTCTTCTAGATTGGAGATGTAGGTGTCACGAACGAAGTTGACCAGGTAAATGCTGACCGCTCCCATAGAGACGAACATGAGGGCGGTGTAGGCCAGGACAATGCGCCATTGGAGACTGTGCAGGAGCTTCATGCCTCGAACCGGTACCCGACACCTCGGATGGTGATGATTCTCTTGGGCCTTCCGGGATCGGCTTCGACCTTCTCACGCAGCCAGCGGATGTGCACATCCACAGTGCGAGCATCACCGACGTAATCGTGTCCCCATAGGCGTTCCAGGACCTGGTCCCTGGTAAACGCTCTTCCCTTGTTGGCCACCAGCAACGCCAGGAGGTCAAACTCTCTAGGCTTTAGCTCAAGGGAAGTTCTGCCAAGCCTCGCCGTATGGCTGGTTAAATCTATCTCGATGTCTCCTGCTTTGAGCAGTTCACCCCTAGGAGAAGGGGATGCCTCGGAGGCCATGCGCGAGCGCCTGAGCATTGCTCGCGCCCGGGCCAGCAGTTCACGCATACTGAAGGGCTTGGTGACGTAGTCGTCGGCGCCCAGCTCCAGCCCTACGACTCGGTCTACTTCCTCTCCCTTGGCAGTAAGGACCAGGATAGGGACGTTGGTTTCCCGTCGCAAGATCCGGCAGACCTCAAAGCCGTCCAGCTTGGGAAGCATGACATCGAGAATGACCAGGTCGGGGCTTGTTTCCCGAGCAGATGCAAGCCCTTGCTCTCCATCCGCTGCGGTCAGGACTTGATAGCCTTCCCGCTGGAAATTGTATTTGAGGGCCTGAAGGAGGTTCTCTTCATCCTCTACGATCAGGACTCTCTGACCAGGCACACGATTCCCCCGCAGTAGCCTTCCGATTCCGATTATAACCGGTTCCCGGCGGGACGGCTTCGGCACGGAGGTGTAACGCCTGACGGTTCAGGCCTTCGCTCAGACCCATCGCCTTGTCCTCAGGCCGTTGATGAGCGGGTGGGTAATCTGGGAACCGGGAAACTCGGTCGCGGCCACTCCCTGATCCGTCAGTGAAAAGTCTGCGGCGTCGTTGCGAGTCCCGATGTGATCGGGACACCGCCAGATTGCTTCGTCCCGACATAGT
>JACQUK010000141.1 GCA_016210325.1 Chloroflexota bacterium | reverse complement strand
CTGGGTCAATCGAACGACGTACTTCGCCGCTACCATGAGGGGACACCCCTTTCACCGATTGTCCCCTAGTCTATGCTTTATTTCAAATCCGTTCAAAACCAGCATGACTGAGTACTAGGTCTGTTTCGCGCCTGAATGCGCCTGTGAGAGAGCGGGTTGACAACATAGTCTCTCAGGGCTTTGACGTCGTTATTGGGGACGCCAATGGCGCTGACAAAGCACTTCAAGAATATCTGGCCACCCGTGGCTACGAGAAAGTTACGGTCTTCTGCTCGGGTCATGTTTGCCGAAACAACCTTGGAAACTGGAAGACGGTCTTCATCCCCACGGGTCGCCAACAACTCGACTTTGAGCATTACGCCCAGAAAGATGCGCGGATGGCGGTAGAGGCTGACTACGGCTTGTTCCTCTGGAATGGGAAGAGCTGTGGCACATTGAACAGCATACGAATGCTGCTAAAGCGTGGACGCCCTGCTTTGGTCTACATCTCACCTAAGCAAAGCTTCGTGACTATAAAAGGGGAACGAGACTTAGAGGGTGTGCTGGGCGAGTTTGGCCCGGCCGTGGCACATCCATACCGGCGTCATCCAAGGAAGGGGGCCGGACCCTCGGCCCAGCGACCTTTGTTTGGCTAGCCCGATCTCTAAGCGGTTGCCCGTAAGCCTACTCTGAAAGCCATCTCAAAAGTTCTTGATTCTATACAGGCCGGGCAGCACTACTTACAGGAGTAGACAAGCGTTTTGCTCAACTCGTAAATTCGTAAACCTTGAGGCATCCGCTGGAGGGTCCGAGCAGTGCTACGCGAGCTTGCTTTCCGCGCCTGGGGATTGTACAAACGGGCTGAACACAATGGCTTTCGGCAGTTGGTGCACCCGTCAATCCCGATCCTCTACTTCGGCGACAGCCTCAGTTACCTTACCTCCCCTATTAAAGTGGTCACTGTTGGTCTGAACCCCTCTCTAAAGGAGTTTCCATGTGACTCGCCGTTTTCGCGCTTCCCGGGCGCCGCTCACGTTTCAGAGGCGGTAGACCTCGATGCGGACATTTACCTCGCTTCGCTCAACAGCTATTTTCGTGTGTCCCCGTACAAAGGCTGGTTCCAATCCTTTGATCCCATCCTCCAGGGCTTGAGCGCAAGCTATTACCCGGGTGACAGGTCGAGGGCTCTTCACACTGACCTTTGTTCGCCGCTAGCGACCGACCCAACTTGGTCGCGCCTAAACCGTTCCGAGCAGGCCATCCTAGAGCCCGAGGGCCGGCAGTTGTGGCGTGACCTCGTCGAGGCACTCCAGCCCGATGTGGTCCTTGTTTCTGTCAGGCAGGGCTACCTCGCCAAGATTGACTTTCCTCAGACTCAAGAGCCAGGTGTCGTCTATACCGTTGACGATAAGAACCGCCGAAGCCCTTATCAGGTTAAGGCCTTCCGTCGAAGGCTGCTTTCAGGGAAAGAGCCCCTGTTCGTCTTTGGCCGCGCTGCACAAACACCGTTTGGCGCAGTGTCGGGTGCAGACAAAAGACTTATAGGGGAGACACTCCTCGCTCTGATTTGAGTCCTGGCCGGGCAGCACCACAAAACACCCAGGACAAACATGCAACAGTAGGGAACATCTTGATGTTTCACGAGCTTTGGTCACAGCTCGAACGCAGGTTCCAGGCAGAGGCAGCCAGAGAGGGCAGTGTTTATCTTCCAAATCTCGTCCCTAACGGACCTGCGGAGTACGTCTTCATCGCGATGGAACCATCTCTTGGACGTTGGGCTAAGTTCCCCGACGAGGCTAAAAGGATGATCTCTCTGCGCTTCAAGAATTTCTGCTGGTCGAAGGAGGACTTTGCGTTACACTTCGCCATCCGTACTTTTCTGTGCACGAATGGCGAAAGTTATCACCTGACGGACTTATCGAAGGGCGCAATGCTAACAGCCGAGGCCCGCCTCGGGCAGATGGAACGCTATCGCCGTTGGTATCCGCTGCTCCGAGATGAACTTCAGGCGATTTCAGGGCCGGATACGAAGATATTTGCGATCGGACGAAGAGTGCGGGATTTCCTGAGTGGTCAAGAATCCGCTCCGGCTGTCTCTATGCTTCTCCATTACTCGCAGCAGGCTGCCCGATACAGGTCGATATACGTCGACAGTGAAGACAGCTTCAGAAGGTTCAAGGCCTCTTTTAGAAGGCAGCAATATGATGAAGTTGTCGACGATGTCCTCAAACGGGCCGACATGGCCCAGAAGATTCAGGAGCCAATCAGAGAACGGATACTGAGGTCTAAAGTGAACCCATCATTGCTCCAACTCGTCTATGGCTATAAATGTGTCTTTGACAAAACCCTAAGCGGATGATGGGTTGAGGCTTGAAGGCTCAGTTCAAAAGTTCTTGATTCCATACAGGCAGCCACTCCATAGCAGCTAAACCACGAAGACCTACACCCTGATAGGCCCTCCGTAGCTGGGGACGATGATCCGGACGCCAGGCTCCAGCACCCGCTGGCGGAAGTAGGCGATGCCCCGCTCTTTGTCCGTGTGGACCGGCACCAGGACCTGCGGAGCAATCTCCTGGACGACCTCTGCAAGGCCCTTGGGGTCGGCGTGGCCCGAGGCGTGCAACCCCTGCTCCTCTGGTCGCGCGGTCCAGCCAAGCTCCTCCAGTGGCAGGCCCACGTGGCGCATCCCGAAGTGGTCGAGCCACGCCCGCAGGCGGCGGAAGTCCAACTGGAGCTCCTCGCTGAAGGCCTCGTGGGAAGAGTACAGGTAGAGGCTCCCCGGCCGGGGGCGGATGGTAGGGAGCTGGTCCAGGTCGTAGAAGCTGAAGCAGAGGACGTAGCTATCCTGGTGCGCCTGCACCTGGGCTGGCCCCACCATGCGGGCGCCGTACTCCTCGCGGATGGCCCGCTCCCAGCGGTCAAGCTGGAGCCTTGGCTCGGCGTAGACCAGCAGGTCGGGGATGTCCATAGCGGAAGGGATGGCAGGGTCGGCCAGGTGCGCTGCCTTCAGGAGGTAGGCGTCCTTGGCGAGCACCACCAGGGCGCGCCCGGCCTCGTGGGCGATGGCGGCGAAGGTGAGCAGCCGCTCGACGTTCCTGGGCCCGAAGTCGGCGATGACCAGGCCCTGGGCGCTGCGTAGCTCCTGGCGTGCCCGCTCCTGGACATCCTGCTCGGTGGGGTTGGGCTGGCCTTCCCGCTCCAGGTCGGCCCTGGTGCCCTCGCACAGGAGAAGGACTGGCTTGAGGGACCTGAGCTCCTGGAGGGACCGCCGGGTCATGTGGCCCTGGGCGCCGTGCAGCCGCAGGTCGCCGGTGTAGGCCACCCATCCGGCCGAGGTCCTGATGGCGAAGGCGCAGGCCCCGGGGATGGAGTGATCCACGGGGTAGCAGCGCACCTCCAACCCGCCAGCATTGCCCGGCCCCACCAGGGAACGAGGCTCTAGGCGCCGCGCTCCGGGCGTGGCCTCCCAGAAGGCATGGGACTCGTCGGTGAGGCGCTCGGCGCCGAACACCTGGAACGGCCGCTGCTCTGCTGGCACCTTTCTGTAGTCTCCGCTGGCTATCAGGCCGCTGCCCTTGGCCTCCCTGGGGACGGCATAGACAACCTCGCTTTCGAAGTCGGTGCGGCCGCTGTCCTGAATGGCTTTGGCCGCGAAGGCGGTCAGGGCGCTGGCGAGGACCGGAATATCCCCTCGCAGGAAGGAGATGTACCCGCTATGGTCCAGGTGGGCGTGGGACAGCAGGACGCCGTGCACCGGGGCATCTCGCAGGTCCCTGTACCAGGGAGAGTCCTTGGACCTTTCCCACAGGTCTGGGAGGCCCTGCTCCATATCTGTGCGGTAGAGGCCCCGCAGGGGCGGTAGAAGGCCCATGGTCAGCGGGTCAAGGAGGCCGAAGGCCGGCCGCGGGTTCAGGTACTCTTCGTAGAAGCGCCCCCGCTCCGAGAAGGGTGTCCCGAAGTCCAGCAGGAGGCGGGCATCGCCATCCTCCAGCATGAACTGGTTGCCGCCGATCTGGCCAACGCCACGGTAACACGTGACCTGTACCATGGAGCCTCCTCAAGGCAGATGCCATGCCAGCGTGCTCTCGAAGCACATTGTACTGTGCGGCGTGCCGCGGGGCCTTGCTGACGCCTGCACCGCATGGGCAATCTGTAACACCGCTTCTACCGTGTTGTCCGGGTGCCGGTACCTTCCATGCTGGGGCTGCTCGTTGGGGGTTTTCCCTTGCTAGCGCACAGCAGGCCGCTGCTGAGGAGGTGCTATCATATACCCTTGATGCTCACCCATGACCTGGTCCAGCGCGTGAAACGTGCGCTCCGATTCTCAACCCTGGAAGGGATGGCTTACGGGGCCGTACAGGGCACGGGGGAGTATTTTACCCCTGCTTACGCCGTAGCCCTCGGCGCATCCAACTCCCAGCTTGCGCTGCTGACCTCGGTCCCCACCTTCTTCGGTGCTCTGGCCCAGACTGCTGCGGTGCGCCTGGTGCCGCTCCTGGGTGGCCGCAAGCGGGTGGTGCTCCTTTTCGCTGCCCTGAGCGGCAGCATGTGGTTGCCGGTGATGAGCGTGGGCTACCTTTTCCCTGGCTCGGCAGCCGCCTGGCTTGTCGCCTTCCTTGTGTTGTACACCCTCTTCAATGCCATCACTATCCCGGCGTGGGGTGGCATCATGGCTGAAGTGGTGCCGGACCAGATTCGGGGCCGCTACTTCAGCACACGCAGCCGCTGGTCTACCCTGACAAACATGCTGACGTTCCTCCTGGCTGGGGGGTTGCTTTTCCTCCTGCGTGACCGGGGCGTCACCGGCTTTGCGCTAGTCTTCGCACTGGCACTTGGGTTCCGGGGGGTCTCGTTGGCCCTCCTGACTACCCTGGTGGAGTTGCCACACGGTGCCAACGACGACGAGCGAGTGGGCCTGGCAGACTTTTTCCGTCAGCTCCCCAGGACGAACCTGGGCAGGGCGATGCTGTACCTGTTCTGTGTGTACTTCGTCGTGAACATCGGTGGCCCCTTCTTCACCCCCTACATGCTGCGAGAGCTCAAGCTGGACTACTTGACCTTCACGGTCCTCGGCGTCGCCTCTTCCCTGGCGGCGCTGTTGGTCGTCACCCACTGGGGCACCGCCGCTGACCGGGCGGGCAACCGAAGAATGCTGAGGTGGGCAGGCGTACTCATTGGAGTGGTGCCATTGCTCTGGCTGTTTTCCAGGAACGTAGTCTTCCTGGGCTTCGTGCAGGTGTACACGGGTGTCGCCTGGGCAGGCTTCAATCTGGTCTCTACCAACTTCATCTACGATGCCACCACTGCCAAGAACCGCACCGCCTACCTGGCCTATTTCAACGCGGGGGTCGGCATCGCTGGCGGCCTGGGCGCCCTGGCCGGAAGCCTCCTGGTTGGTCAGGTCCCCCCGCTGCTAGGCTCAGCCCTGCTCACGATGTTCCTCCTCTCAGGTATCCTGCGCCTGCTGGCGGCCCTGGCCTTCCTGCCACGCCTGGAAGAGGTCCGTCGCGTCCGTCAGACCTCGGCGGCGGAGCTGTTCCACATCATGGTGGGTGGCCGTCCTGTGCACCGCGCAGTAGGCACAGCCAGGGTGCAACACCATCCCCATGGGCACCGGGAGGCGGTGAACGACAAGCCCCCTGCGCACCAATAAGTGTCAGTGCTCGTGGATTTGTGTCGTGGCTATTAACAGACCTAACCCAGCAGCCCCGGACCCGTTAAGTAGTGCAGCGACTTCTGCGCCGTAATGACGATTCTTGTAGGAGGGGCACATGAGGCCCTGGAGCGCAGTTGGGACAGCAGTTGTGTTGATGATGGCAGTAGCGTTGACGGCATGCAGCAAGGCGCCGCAACAGACCGCCCAAGACCAGGTTGTGGCCGTGACCAGGGGTACCATCGAGGTCTCGGTGGCATCGTCAGGCAATGTCTCTCTGCCACACCAGGCAACACTCACTTTTGGCAGCGTGGGGACGGTCAAGGAGGTGGTAGTCCAGGAAGGGGCGGCGGTCAAAGCAGGCCAGGCCCTCGCCAGCCTGGACACGGCGTCGTTGGAAAAGGCGGTAGCCCAAGCTGAATACAATCTGAAGAGCGCCCAGCAAGCGCTGGACGAGACCGTGCAGCCGGCGGACCAGGGGTTGAGCCAGGCCAAGGCTGTGGAAGCGGTAGCCAGCGCCAGGTCCCAGCTTCAAGCAGCCCAGGACGCGCTGGGCAAGGCCAAGGCCCCCTACACTGACCAGGACATAAAGAAGCAAGAAGAAGCGGTAGCCACCGCCAAGTCCCAGCTCCAGGCAGCCCAGGATGCATTGGACAAGGCCAAGGCCCCCTATACTGACCAGGACGTCAAGAAACAAGAAGAGGCAGTGGTCAGCGCCCAGTCCCAGCTCCAGGCAGCCCAGGATGCGCTGGACAAAGCCAGGGCGCCTTACACCCCGGCGGATGTGGCGTCGGCCTCAGCGAACGTCCAGTGGGCCAGGGAGACGGCCGACAACAGCCAGCAACAGCTTGAGAACACGCAGCAGGTGCAAGCCCAGGTCGTCAGCGATGCGAGCGACCTGCTGGCCAGCCGCAAGGAAGCCTATAGGCAAGTGCATCTCCTTAAGTACGGCATATTCATACCTGATGCGGATATCTTTCTGGACCCGACGGCGGTCTTGGCAAAATACGATGCCAACTACACCGCGAACCTTGGCGACCCCAACAAGGCCTGGAAGGACCTCGTCGCGGCCAAGAATAGCCTGGCAACGGCCCAGGTCCAGCAGGCTGTGGCTCTCACCGCGGCCCAGAAAGCCCTCACCCAGGCCCAGGATGCCCTGCGGAACGCTCAAGTTACCCTGGATACCATGCAAGCAGGCCCAGACACCCTGGACGTGGCCCTGAAGGAGGCCAGAGTGGCCAGCGCGGAGGCGGGCCTCAAGGCCGCCGAGGATACCCTGGCTACCATGAAGGTAGGCCCTGACCTTCTGGACGTGGCCCTGAAGCAGGCCAGGGTGGCCAGTGCGGAGGCAGGCCTCAAGGCCGCCGAGGATACCCTGGCTACCATGAAGGCCGGCCCCGACCCGCTAGATGTAGCTCTGAAGGAGGCCAGGGTCGCCACGGCCCAGGCTACTCTGAGCAAGGCGCAAGAGGACCTGGCGACGGCCACGGCGGGCCCCGACCCGTTGCTGGTGGAGCAGCGGAAGGTCGGACTCCGAGATGCTCAGGTGGGCCTGGATGACGCCAAGGACCGCCTGGCTAAAGCATCCATAAAGGCGCCTTTCGACGGTGTAGTGGCTGCTGTGAATGTGAATGTTGGAGATAGCGTCAACGCCAGCACGGCGGCCGTGCGGCTGGTGGACCCCACCCAGGTGGAAGTCCAGGCAGTGGTGGACGAGGTGGACGTGCTAAGCATTCGGACGGGGCAGGAAGTCAGGCTCTCGCTCCAGGCGTTTCCGCAAGCCCGGTTGACGGGGACGGTCAAAAGGGTATCGCTTCTCTCTACCCGTCAAGCGGGCATCGTCAGCGGTAAAGTTCACTCTTTGGAAAGAGTGAACTTTACCGACCGGGACACTTTGTTGACTTCGCCCTGTGGGAGTGCCAGAATACGCCCTGTTTGCAGGTGAGGGCAGCGGCACCAGGTTCTGTTGACATTCTGCCGTTTTTCCGCTCGTGGTGAGCTTGTCGAACTATGAGCGGAAGGCCGCTGAACCCGCTCGCCCTTCGAGAGCCTCAGGGTGAGCGGACAATGTCAACACAGCCTAGCAACTCTGGCCGACAATGTGGTTCGTGCCGCTGGCCCGGCGCAGAAATTCGACCTCTGAGGTGTGCTAACAGCTAGGAGTGCTGAGCGGTGCCCGGCGCGGGGGAGATCGTACCGAGGAGACCGCCATGCGTCGCATCCTTTTCTTTGCGGGCTTCGCGTTTGTGCTGCTGCTGCTCCTGGGCGTGGCGTGCCGCGCCGCCGAGCCAACGCCGACCCCCACCCGGCCAGCGGCGACCCCCACGCCTACCACGGCAGTGGTCCAGCCGACCGCCACACCTACCACAGTAGTGGCCCAGCCAACGGTCACACCCACTACTGCTGTGGCCCAACCGACCGCTACCGCAACTGCTGCTCCACCTCCCCCCACGGATGCCGGCACCCCTATTGATACCCTGGTGGCCCAGGCCAAAGCGCGTGGCGAGGGGGCTATTCATCCCTGGGTACTGGACCAGATCGAGAAGCGCAAGATCCCCGGTCGGCGGCCACCGCTGCCCACCACACCCCCCAAGTACGGTGGCACAGGTGGTGGCGGCGGCTATCCTGCCATCCAGGCCTTCCGTGAAGTCACGACTCTGGACCCGTTCACCAACTCCAACATCGCCAACGCAGCTATCGTGGACAATCTGGTCGAGGTGGCCGTTGGGCCTCAGTACTCCGCCACTGGCTCCGTGGTGAACCCCGTGGCAGCCCAGTCTTGGGAGTACAAAGACCCCACGACTCTGGTCCTGCATCTGACCAGGACAGCCAAGTTCTGGAACAAGCCGCCGGTGAACGGTCGGCCGGTCACTGCCCAGGACTGGGTGTGGAGCTTTGAGAAGCTGCGGGCCTCCTCAGCGCTGGCTGCCGTGGCGGCGCCGTTCCAGCCGGTGACCTCCTTCAAGGCGCTGGACGACTACACCCTGGAGATAAAGACGGCCCGGACTTACCCTGCCCTGCTGCTCCAACTTGGCTATGACAGCGGGTTCGGGGTGCTGCCCAAGGAGCTGTACGAAGGGGGCAAGCGGCCCGCCACCGAAGCCGACCTGGTGGCCAGCGGCCCCTTCATGATCGAAAAGTTCACCCCTGGCAGCGAGGTCAGATTCAAGCGCAACCCCGACTACTGGGGTTACTGGAGCGGGGTCCAGGACAACAAGATCCTGGAGACGCCCACCCAGTACCGGCTGCCTTTCTTCGATGGGGTGAGCTGGCTACAGCTCAAGGACGAGGCGGCCATGGACGCCGGCTTCCGGGCCCAGAAGATTGACATGATGGGCTGGGGCCAGTCCATCCGCAAGCCCCGCTACGAGAGCCTATCGAAGACCAACCCTGATGCCACCTGGACTATCTCGCTATCTCCTTCGGGGCGGCGGGCCTTTCTCTTCCGCACGGACGAGCCGCCCTTTGACAACCTGAAGCTGCGCCAGGCAGTTTCGACCGCCATAGACCAGAACGGTATGTGCGACGGGCCCCAGGCGGGCTGGTGCGTGCCAGGTGAGTACATCTACGCTGGTGCCGCGGAGTGGTTCCTGCCTACCTTTGAGTACGGTGAAGGGGCGAAGTATAGCTCCTATGACGCGGCCCTGGCCAAAAAGCTGCTGGCGGAGGCGGGGTACAAGCCCGGCGAGCTGACCTTCACCGTCAACATGGCGCCCACGGTGCCCTACACCATTGCTGAGGTTGAGCTGTTCGTTGCCAACCTGAAGGACATCGGCATCAACGCCAAGATCGTCTCCAGGGACGTTGGTGCCCACCGGAGCATCCTTAACGCGGGCAACTGGCACGAGGTGATGTACGACTTCTACAGCCTGGGCAATGACCCGGACCAGTGGCTCCGTGATCCTTACCACTCCAAGGCCCTGGGCGGCACCGCGCTTCACCTGAACGACCCCAAGCTGGACGCGATGGTAGACGCCATGTCCGCGGAGCTGGACCACTGGGCGCGTGTCAAGAAGGTGTACGAGATCATCCGCTACATGGCGGTGCAGCGCTATTCAACGTACCCTTCGGGAGCCTACGCATACCCCTATGTGGCCCAGCCCTACGTCAAGAACCACATGTTCAACTCCTCGTTGGGGTCCTTCCGCTGGGGCTTCGGCGTGACGCGGTCCTGGATTGACCGGGAGAACCCCAATGTAGGTTTCAGGTCACTGTAGGTTGCTGGGAGGAAAGCGCAGGGTACCAACAATGCTATGCTGCTGAGGCAATCTGGCGCCCAGTAGCCTGCCAACATTGGCCCGCCGAAGAAGGAGGCCGGGATGCCAGCCGAGAAGGCAGATGTGGTCATCGTCGGCGCCGGGATCGTGGGATGCAGCGCCGCCTACTTCCTGAGCCAGGAGAAGCTAAAGGTAGTCGTGCTGGAGCAGAACGCCATTGCCAGCGGCACTTCGGGCCACGCCCCGGCCTCCCTGGGCCTGACGCTGCACTACACGGAGCCTCCGGAGCTATGCGAGATGTCCAGGCGGGGCTCCCAGGCGGTGATGGAGATGGCCCCGGCCATCGCCGAGGAGACGGGCATTGACGTCGGGTTCAGAAGACAGCCGGACCTTGCGCTGGCATTCTCGCCGCATGGGTGGGAGGAAATCCAGCGGCTGGCCCCCAAGCAGAACCTGGACAATGAGCTGCTGACCGCTGAGCAATGCTATGCCAGAGAGCCGCGCCTGAGCCGCGATGTGAAGCTCTACGGGGGGCTGTGGTGCGACTGGGCCGCCAGGGTTGACAGCTACCGCCTGACCCTGGCCCTGGCCCAGGCGGCCCAGAAGAGAGGCGCGCAGTTCCTCACGCGCAAGGCCGCGGGTCTGGTGAAGCAAGGCTCCCGTGTGGCAGGGGTGGTGACCAGCACTGGGGAGCGCGTCCTGTGCGACCATGTCCTGCTGGCGACAGGAGTGTGGACGCCTGAGGCGTCCAAATGGGTGGGTGTGCCTCTGCCGGTCCACCCCATGAAGGGAGAGCAGCTCCTGCTGGACTACGACGGCCCACCCATTGACACGCACATCAGCGGGGCGGGCATCTCGAACCCGCCGATGGTCAACTTTCTCTTCACTCGCCGCTCAGAGAATACCTACCTGGTGGGAGTCACCGCATACGAGAGCTACGTGTTTGACAGCATCCTCAGGGAAGAGGCCAAGCAGGCCCTGCTCAGCTTTGCGGTCCGGCTGCTGCCCTGTCTTGCGGAGGCCAGGGTGACGGGGCACATGAGCGGACCCCGGCCCATTCCGCCCGACGGCATGCCCATCCTTGGCCCGGTGCCCTCATTGGAGGGCGCCTACGTGGTGGTGGGGAACCCCGGGGTCTACTGCTGCATCCTGTGGGGCCAGCTTGTGCGGGACCTGGTGCTGCGGCGTCCTCTCTCCTACTCCCTCAAGCCGTTCCTGCCGGACAGGTTCTCCGCCCCCGTTCAAGGCAAGTACGGCATCATGGCGCTCAGGGAGGCGGCAGCGCGGCACGGGTGAGCCTGCCACTGGCTTCTCGCCTGCCTCTGGCCATGATAGCTATGCCACAGGGGAGAGGCAGTCACGGTCCAAGACTGCTGGCAGCCCGTCTAGCCGATAAGGAGGCGCTATGGCCCACATCGTTGTGGTGGACGACGACCCGCCGGTCATCGGCGGCTCCCCAACAGAGGCAGCCCTTCGCCAGCTTGGAGAAGTGACGGTGCATCGCTCTCGTCCCGCTCAGCCAGACGCCTTGGCCGAACGGGTGAGGGAGGCTGACGTGGTGGTGGCCGTCTATGGCACAACGCGCTTCACTGCGGCTGTCCTGGAGCAGGCCCCCCGGTTGAAGCTCATTGCCCGTGTCGGTGTGGGGATTGACAACATAGACCTGGCAGCATGCCATCAGCGAGGCGTCCTGGTGGCCAACACCCCCGGTGCCAACGCCGAAGCCGTGGCCGAGGGGGCCATCACGCTAGCCCTGGCCGTGGCCCGGTGGGTCCCTGCCGTGGACCGCATGACGCGGGAGGGCCGCTGGCCCCAGGGGGAGCCTATCACCCAGCTTTGTGGCAAGACCCTGGGTGTGGTGGGGACCGGCCACATTGGCCGGCGCATGGCACAGCTTGGCAAGGGCTTGGGGATGAAGGTCATCGCCTGGACGTTCCACCCTTCGGCGGAGCGGGCCCGGGAGATGGCCGTCGAGTTCGTGGCCCTGGAGGAGTTGATGCGGACTGCCGATGTGGTCTCGGTCAGCGTACGCAGCTCTCCGGACACCCAGAAGCTCATCGGCCGACGTCTCATCGGGCTGATGCAACCCACCGCAATCCTGGTCAATACCGCGCGCGGCGACGTGGTGGATGAGGAGGCGCTGGTGGAGGCGCTGCGACAGAAGCGCATTCGCGGAGCGGGGCTGGACGTGTATACCACCGAGCCCTTGCGCCAGGACAATCCGCTCACCACGCTGGAGAATGTGGTGCTGTTCCCCCACAACACCGGCATGGTCCCGGAGCGGCAGACGAAGAACATCGTGGTTGCCAACATCCGCGGCTTCCTGGCAGGGCGGCCGGCCAACGTGGTGTAGGGCCAGGCTCACGCCTTCTCGGGGAGCGCTGCACTGCGCAGCCTCCCGTTGTGAGGTGCGATTCCTCAAGTGCAGAGAGGGGGGGCTTTGGCCCCCTCTCTGCACGCTTCAGCCTTTGGTTTTCAGGTGCGGACTATGGCACCGGGTCCTGCTGCTCCCTTGTGAGCAGTTCCTTCCACTCCTTGGGTAGGTTCTGCACCCATCCGTTGTATACCACTGGGACCGCCAGCACCCCCTGCCCCCCCATGCCGGCGTTGCCAGTGATGACGGCGTCGCTGGCGGTGCTGTCCAAGGCGACCAGGAGGACCCTGCCCGCAATCGCTGCGTCCGAAGCGTTCCCATCGCCATTCGGGTCCGGGTCAACAACGAGCATGGTGTTGGAGAACTTGCTCGATACGTAGGCGTAATACCCGCCACCTTGCTTGGCCCCGTACTGGACTCCGTGGCACCCTGGGTCGCAGGGCAGCATGTTCACCAGGGCATCGGTGGCGGGGTCCACAATGGTCATCGTGGCGGTCAGGGTGTTGGCCGTGACCATATTCTTGCCGTTGGGACTGACAGGAGTCTGGATGGGCAGGGCGCCCGCCGGCCCGGTGATCGCCCCGCCGATGGGGTCGTAGGCAGCGAGGAGGTTGATCTGCTTCACGTCTACGGCGCTGCCTCCCTGCTTGCATGCCGGAGCGTCTATGGAGATGCATGTGAGGGTGCTATCGAGGAAGTTCGCCACGTAGTACTTACTGGAGTCTGGCATCATACCCGTGGCGAGGGGGTGGGCGCCGGTTGCCTGGATGCGGTTTGAGGCGGTGGGAAAATCGTGCAACGTCGAATCGGCGCTGAACGCATTGGGGGTCACCATCTTCTTCCCATCATGGCTCATCCAGTGGGCATGTGGGAAGGCCCTTCCGATGTCGATCTTTCGCTCAATGCGCCCGGCGCGGGGCGAGAGCTCCACCACCGAAGCAATGGCATCCGACCCGTTCAGCGTCACGTGTACCTCGTCGGTATCAACCCTGGTCATCGCATGCGCCGGCGCGGGCCCTACGGCGATGTCGTCAACCAGCCTCCCCGTCTCCCGCTCGAACACCGTGAGCCTCGAGTCGAACCACTGCGTCTGGAAGATGAGTCGCTGGTCTCTGTCAGTCCACATGTTGTGGGGGTTGTTCATGTTGATCTGCGGCAACGCTACCTTCCTGGAGACCTGCCAGGTGGCTGCCTCGACCGCTGTTGCCGTGCCGGGCTTGCTCTTGCCGGAGGTCAGCTCGAATTGGGTATCTACCCACACTTGCCCCACACCCGGCGTTGCGGGGTCGCTCACGGTCGCCAGAGCGGTATCGTTGCCGTACCTTGCGTTGAGGACGCTGGGCAGGTTTACTACCGCGCCGCCAGTGATCCGCACGTCAACGTTAGGGTAGGTGATGTGCCATACCCCACTGGGATTGGTGGCGGGATTGTAGTCTTGCCAGTTGGAGGGATTGGTGGCGATGAAGAACGTCCTGAGCAGCCTGGTGGCGAGGTCGCTGCTGGTTGGCACCGTGATGCCGTTGAGCAAGGAGATGCTCTCGCCCAGGTCCAGCCCCTGGGTGGCTGGGTCATCGGCGATAACCGCCCCAAACATGTAGGGATGAACCTTGCAGGTGAACACGTAGAGGCCGGGCGTAACGACTGGGGTGGATACCGAGCCATTGAACGCCTTGGGCTGGTCGAATGGCATGCCGGCCGCGCCGGTCGGGAAGACCAGGCTGGTGACAGTGTGCACGGTGTTGGAGTCTGTTCCAAAGTCAATCCTGGCGCCAGGGTTCACCACTGCCAGCGACTGCGTGCCGGCAACCGGTGGTTGGGAGGTGTTCCTGAACCAGCTTGCCGGGTCGTCGTTGAGGACGAACTGGACTCTGTAGGCGGTACCCGCGGCAGCGGCGGGGGCAGGGCTGTGGCTGATGCGGGAGACGAACGTAGCAATGACGACCAGGGCGAGGAACGAGGCGAACACTGCCGTCCGCCACACGAGACGCCATCCAGGCAACGAGCGGTGCACGCCCGGAGCGCGGCGGCGCATTGCTGTTGCTGGGGCGAAGCCTGTGTCGGCCTTGAAGGACTTTGCCATAGCACCTCACCTCCGTAGAGTGGAAAATCTGTGTCGCCGTGAGCTTGAATGCCTGATGGGCAACTCCATCGTGCGCCGGAGCGTACGCTCGGGGTCAGGGGAGGATCCAGGTCATAGGTGGCTGGGGGCGTAGTCCTGGCTGGGGGACGGAACATAGATGAGGCCTGCTTTGCCAGCATCAACGCGCCAGCGTGGCTGCGGTCCGTTGGTTTGGAAGGTGCGGATGGTCTCCTTCCAGACAGCGTGCGGCTGCGGGCCTATGAACGTCTATGATGAAGTACGTAGAATGCCTATGATGATATACGGAGACTATTCTGGTGTCAATATCGTGACCGCAACTCGATGCTATCGTTCGGGTGAAGCAGGGAGAGGTCAATCGGCCCCTCCGGCCCGCTGGTGACCACCAAGGTCAAGCCTTCTTGTACCACACGGTGGCTGCACGCGCGCGTGCAGCCACCGTGTGCAGGGCAGGCGGCCGCAACCCTTGGACAACGTTTCTGGCGATGTTCCTGTTACAGCTTTCCATGTGGCCAGGTGAAGAGCCCTTGGAGAGCTTGTTCCCTGGAGCCGGCCAGGCGTGCTTCTGGGGTGGGTGGGGGAGGGAACGGTCCACTTAGCTCCCGGCAACAGAGAGCAAGTCGCGGGAGGCCTGCGGTAGCGCCTCCATGATGCTCAGGCGGAGGCTGGCTTGCACGTCTGGCGGAAGCCGCTGGGCAGCGGCGAGGATGCCCTGGGCTGCTCGTGCGGCGGCCAGGTCTGGAGGCAGGCCCAAAGCCGCGGCTTCTTCCTGGGCCCCTTCAAGCACCTGAAGCGCGATCTTGACCAGGTTCTCGGCGTCAAGCTCCTCTGCACCCTGGAAGGCGCCGTAGGCGGCAGCCCTGATGACCTGCAACGTGTCGGCGGGGGTGGGGTGGAAGGCACGGACAACCCCAATCATCGCCTGCCGGGCCAGGTGCCCAACGTCCCCGGCGACCTCTGTGGCAGCGTGCATCGCGCCTCGGGCGGCGGAGAAGGCCAGGTCGGCGCCACGCTCTCCAGCTTCCATCGTGTCCCTTGCGGCCTCTCCAAGGGACCGCGATACCGCATCGGTGACCGTGCGGCCTATCCGCTGGGTGCGGCTGGCGGTGGCTACGGCGGTCCGCACCGATGACCCTAGTTGGTACGCCGCGACGCCCAGGGCTATGTCAAAGCCTGGCAGGGGCACTCGCATCAGGTAGCTGTACGGGAACTGGCTCAGGAGGCTTATGCCAGGCACCGAGCTCATGGGGCGCAGGCTTTCCCGCGCCGGCGCCAGGAGCGCTTGCAGGACGGCAGTGCGAGGGGCCTCCCCCTCTTCGCGCAGGGCACGCAGGACGCTCAAGGTGACGATGCCCAGGACCACTGAGATGCCGAAGAGGAAATCGAAACCCGTCAGGTCAAGGGCGGGAAGCTGGATCACATGTGTTGGGTCTGCCCAGGCCAAGGTCAGCCTGAGGTGGCGAGTAGCAAAGTAGTCCGCAATACGCCCGCCAATGAGCGGCCCCAGGCCGGCGCCAAGGCTGGCGGCCAGAGCTGCCGCGGCAAGGTAGGCAGTGGCCTTGCCTGCCGGGGCAAGCTTCAGCCCTATGGTGCTGGTCACGAGCCCGACACCCGCCGCGGCGATGCCCGCCATGATGTGGAGCAGCACCAGGAGCGGGATGGTGAGGAGGTAACGCCCTGGTAGGGTGGTGAAGGTCCACCCCAGCACCACCAGGATGTAGAGGGAGGCCGAGGCGGACAGCACAGCCTTCGTGCCGAAGCGGTCGGTGAAAGGCCCCCAGACACCCAGAAACAGGATGCTCGACATCTGGCTTAGCACGCTGAGGGCAATGACGGCGGAGACGGACAGCCCCAACTGCTTCAGCATATAGACAGCGAAGAAGGGAGTGGCCAGGTTCAACGCCAGGCCCCAGAGGAAGAGGAATCGCACCAGCAGCTTGTAGTTGGGGTCCTGGAAGGGCTCCCATACCGTCTTGAGCAGAGAAGGGCGAGGGCCAGATGGAGCGGGCATGAGGGGTTCCGGCATCATGGTCATCATGACGGGCGAAGCCAGACCCAAGGTGAGGGCTCCGGCCAACAGGGGCACCACATAGCCAATCACCGCTCGGTCCGGCGCGGCAGTCCGCAGCCAGAAGTCAACGAAGAGCGCTGCGGCAAGCCCGAACGCCAGGCCGGCCGCGTTGGCCAACGCCTGACGCTGTGCGTTGAGGCGTCCCAGCCTCTCCTGAGGCAGCAGGTCTCGGAGCCAGCTATTCCACGCGCAGCTTGTCACGGCGCTCAGCACCGCTCGCATGCCCACCAGCCCCAGCAGCACCGTGACCGTGCTATAGCTTGGCGCCCCGACAATCAGCGGGACCAGCGCGATAGGCACCCACAGCATCTGCGCCAATACCCAACTCGAAACGGTGATGGCCTTACGCCTGCGCAGGCGTTCGACCAATGGGATGGTGGCCAACTGAAGGGGTTGGGCAAGAAAGGGTAGGGCGGCAAGGACGCCGACTTCGAAGTTGCTGGCACCCAGGGCCAGGGCGAACGCGGTGAGGAACCCGCTGGTCATGATGCTGCTAAAGCCAAGGGAGACGACCCCCTCCCCCAGCCACCAGCGCAAGCCACGGGCAAGCTGACGCTCTGAGATCGTGGCGTTTGGTGCGAAAGGATTTCTCACGAATGGACCATTGATGTCGGTCTACCTGCTTCTATTATCGCAGGTACCACGGCATTTCGTTTCATCCGGTGGCATGGGGTGTTACTGTTCCTTGAACAGAAACCTAAACCAAGCTGTCACCCTGAGCGCAGCAAAGGGTCTGGGATGGTGGGGCACAGCCCCCAGATGCTTCGTCGCTTCGCTCCTCAGCATGACAATGTGGCTACCAGTTTAGATGGCTATGCATAGCTCAGTAACTGAGGGAGGACGAACATCGCGGATTGTGCGAGAGGGCGGCCACAGCGCGCCAATGGCGAGCATGCCCAAGCACGCAGGTCTAGCGGCCCGCCTGCTTGGGGCGAGCGGTGGACGGTGCTGCCTGGCTACAGGGTGGTCCAGAGGCCCTGTCACCGGAGGCAGGCTCAGGTGCCGGTGGGCAGCTACGCCTTGGCCCTGAAGGGCTGGTACTCCTTGCCCGCCCAGCGGGTGATGACGATCTTCCTCTCGGTGAAGAAGTTGATGCTGTCTAGCCCCTGGCCGTGCAGGTCGCCGAAGAAGGACTCCCGCATGCCGGAGAAGGGGAAGGGGGCCACCGGCGCCGGGATGCCCACGTTGATACCGATGTTGCCGCAGGTCACCCGGTGCTGGAACTCGCGGGCGTGGCCCCCGTTGGTGGTGAAGATGGAGGCGGCGTTGCCGTAGCGGCTGGCCTCAATGACCCCGATGGCCTCCTCCAGGTCCCGCGCCGGCATCAGGCAAGCGACAGGCCCGAAGATCTCTTCCTTGGCGATGGCCATGTCCGGGCGCACTTCGTCGAAAACAGTCGGACCGACGAAGTAGCCCTCCTCGAACCCCGGCACCCGGATGTCCCGCCCGTCCAGCAGCAGCCTTGCCCCTTCTTGGACGCCCTGTTCGATGTAGTGATGGACGCGCTCGAGGTGGCGCCGGGAGATAACCGGGCCCATTTGGGTGGCCGGGTCCAGCCCGTACCCGACCCTCAGGGAGCGGGCGGCCCCCATCAGTTCCGCCTTCACGGGTTCATAGGCCAGCCCTATGGGCATCACCACGGACCCAGCCAGGCACCGCTCCCCGGCTGAGCCGAAGATGGAGGAGATAAGGGCGTCAATGGTGCCTCGCATGTCGGCGTCAGGCATAACTACCAGGAAGTTCTTGGCACCAGCGTGGCACTGGGCCCGCTTGCCTTGAGCGGTGGCCTTGCTATAAACGTACCTGGCCACCGGTGTTGACCCCACGAAGGAGGCGCCCCTGATGTCGGGGTGCTCCAGGAGGGCGTCTACGACATCTTTGGCGCCGTTGACCATGTTGACCACGCCTGGAGGGAACCCCGCTTCCTGAATCAGGGTGGCGATGCGGCTTTGGGTAAGCGGCACCTGCTCCGATGGCTTCACCACGTAGGTGTTGCCGCAGGCCACGGCGTAGGGGAGGAACCAGAAGGGGATCATTGCGGGGAAGTTGAAAGGAGCAATCTGGCAGAATACCCCCAATGGCTGCCGGACCTCATGCTCGTCTATCCCAGGCGCTACGTCCTCCAGGTTGCGGCCTGCCATCAAGGTGGGGATGCCACAGGCCATCTCGGTGGTCTCGATGGCGCGCCGGACCTCTCCGCGTGCCTCCTCCAGGGCCTTCCCCTCTTCTTGAGTCACGATGCGGGCTAGCTCCTCCAGGTGGGCCTCCAGCAGGTCCTTCAGCCGAAAGAGGTGCTGTACCCGCCGCATTGGTGGCGTCTCTCGCCAGGCTAAGAACGCCTTCTTGGCCGCCGCCACCGCCTCTGCTACCTCCTGCTTTGTGGAGAGGGGGACTTCCGCGATGGTCTGCCCGGTGGCTGGGTTGGTGACCGGGAGCATCTCACCGCTCTGGGAATCGCGGAAGCTACCGCCGACGAGATTCTTGATTCTACCGTAGTGCTGCTGTACCTCTCCGTACTTGGTCATGTGCGCTCACCTCCTGGACTGGGCCTTCGGCTTGCTGCCCCGCTGCTGACAAGGTCCCGTGCTGGTGCCCGCAGCTCTTTCGCTGCTGCCGTGAGTATAGGCCAGCGGGCGGGAGCGGTCTATCCCGGCTTGTGCTTGACGGCCCACGTGTGGAAGCCTATACTCGCGCTTAAGAGAACTCGGCAGCGGTATCCATGCCGAGTTAAAAATTGGGTTGCAACTGAGACCGAGTATCATGAGTACTTGGGCACCGGGGTCCCTGTTCCTGGAGGAGCGGGTCGGGCAGGCCGGGCATCGCCTCACTGGCCCGCGCCTCGCCCTGTTCCGGGCCATCGCCCGCTATCCAGAAGGCTTCACGGCCGAGGAGCTCAGGGACCAGCACCCCAGCATTGGCCGGGCCACGGTCTACCGGACCATCCGGCTGCTGGTAGACCTGGGGCTGGTCTGCAAGATTGCTCTGCCCGAGGGCGCCCCCCGCTACGTGGTCGCGGGGGGTGGCCACCACCACCATGCTGTCTGCATTGAATGTGGTGCGGTGAAGGAGTTCCGCTACAGCACCGTGGAGAGTGTCCTGGGGGAGCTGCGCGCCGACGTCATGGGCCAGATCGTAGGGCACCGCATCGAGGTGTACGTGCGGTGTGGTAGCTGTGTTGACCAGGGGGGACGGACCGGGCTGGCCCCTGTTTCAACCCCCTAGCAGGGGTGGCAGCGGTTATTGCATAGCTAACCGTGCGGCAAATTGAGACAATGTATCAGTAAGTCTGCAGGGATGGCGCGAATGAGGAAGCCCGTGTGGGCGTTGGCGCTGCTCCTGGCTGCGGTGGCCCTGGCCACCGGTGGCTGTGCCGGGAGAGGGCGCGAGGGCCTTGGCGAGAGGGTGAGCGTGGTCACCACCGCATACCCGCTGGAGTTCTTTGCTCGACAGATTGGGGGCGACGCCGTGGAGGTCAGGAACCTGGTCCCCCTGGGGGTGGAGCCCCACGAGTGGGAGCCATCGCCACGGGACATGGCCGACATTGGCGCTGGGGACCTGTTTGTCTACAACGGTGCGGGGCTCGATCCCTGGGCCGAGCGTGCTCTGGCGGCTGTCCAGTCGCCCAACCTGGTCGTGGTGGAAGCCACCCGCGGGATGGACCTGATCTCCGCCTCGGAAGGCCAGGCTGGTGAGGCCACGACCGACCCTCATGTCTGGCTAGACCCCATCCTGGCCACCCAAGAGGCCACGGCGGTCAGGGACGGTCTCATCAGGGTCGCCCCCGGCCAGCAGAAGGTGTTCGAGGAGAACGCCCAGCGCCTGGCCCAGAGGCTGGGGGAGCTGGACCAGCGGTACCGAGAAGGCCTTGCCCAGTGTGGCCGCCGGACGGTCATTGCGTCCCACGCCTTTCTGGGCTACCTGGCCAGCCGCTACGACTTCCAGGTCATCGCCATCGCCGGGATCTCCACCGATGTGGAGCCAAGCCCGGCGCAGTTGGCCTCGATTGCCCAGCAGGCCAGGGAGCTTGGCCAGCGCTACATCTTTGTGGAGCCCCTGGTAAGCCCGGCGCTGGCCAAGACCTTAGCCCGCGAGGTGGGCGCCCAGACGATAGTCTTGAATCCCGTGGAGGGGCTGACCCGGGACGATGTGGCTGCTGGCAAGGACTACTTCTCCATCATGGCGGAGAACTTGGAAGCACTGCGGTTGGCGATGGAGTGTCGGTAGTGGGAAGCGCACCGCTCCTGTCCTTTGAGGACGTGTCGTTTGGCTACGGCACACGGCCGTCCGTCTCTCATGTATCTTTTAATGTCGGCGAGGGCGAGCTGGTGGCCCTGGTAGGGCCCAATGGGGGTGGAAAGACCACCCTGGTGAAGCTGGCCCTGGGCCTGCTGCACCCCCAGGGGGGGCGCGTGGTCCTCTTCGGCCAGGAGGTGGCCGGTTTCGGGGACTGGCACCGGGTCGGGTACGTGCCGCAGCGGGCCGCGGGCTTCGACAACACCTTCCCGGCCACGGTAGCGGAGGTGGTGGCCCACGGCGCGTACAAGGGGTTCGCCCCGCTGGCCTTCTTCCGGCGGGGGGTGCCCCGCTCGGTGCGGGATGCCCTGGAGGCCGTGGGCCTTTGGGAACAGCGGGGCCAGCGGACCGGAAACCTCTCCGCAGGACAGCAGCAGCGGGTGCTCATCGCGCGGGCGCTGGTGGGGCATCCCAGGCTGCTCATTCTGGACGAGCCTACCGCGGGGGTTGACGCCGGGGCCGAGGAGCACTTCTACGCCATGCTGCGGACCCTGGTCCGTGAACGGGGCCTGAGCATTCTGCTGGTCACCCATGACATCGGTGTGGTCTTTCGAGAGGCCAGCAAGGTGGCCTGTGTGAACGGCAGGCTGGTCTTCCATGGGCCGCCGGGCCAGATGCCCCAGGACACCCTGTCGGCCCTCTACGGCGTGCCGGTGAACCCGTTGGAGCACCGGCATGACGAGAGGTAGCTGGCTGAGGATGCCCTATGCGGGCCCGGCCGCCGAGGTGGCGCCTCCGGGCCTGCATAGCGATGGGCGGCGTGACCTGGAGCGCCGCCGGCTAGCACCCGGCCCTTGCGACCACCTGCTCGCAGGTGCTGGCGGGCCAGACCTCCACGGTGCCAGCCTGGTAGAAGGGGGCCATGAACTCTTTGACCACCTCGGCGCCCTGGGCCTCCAGGACCAGGTAGAAAGTGTGGCCGCCGTTCACGACGGCCTCACCGTGGACCTTGATGCCGAACCTGGAGGTGTTGGTCGGGGACAGGTGTTTCAGCAGCATTGGCCCCATCTGCGGATGGCCGGCGGGGCAGGTCTCGGCGGCGTGCTTGTGCTGGACCACGAACAGGGACATGGTTCCTCCACTCAAGTGAGATTCGCAGGGCGATGCCCAAAACAAAAGCCCCTCTTCCAACATGCTGCGGAGAGGGGCCTCGCAGGTCGTGCTGAGAGCGTGGCGCTAGGAGACCCCTCCCCCGGAAGAGGGGCTGCTACAGATGCACAGGGTATCTGAGATACGAAGCATCGCCTTATAGTCTAGGCGCCTGAACAGGGCCTGTCAAACAACGTACGAAGGGCTACCTCGTCATCGGCGAGGAACAGGGGGTCGAACATGCCTGAGGTCTTCACCTACAGTTTCATGGTGCGGGCGTTCATCGCGGGCACCCTGGTAGGCGTGGTCGCACCCGCCCTGGGGGTGTTCCTGGTGCTGCGGCGCCTCTCCCTCATTGCCGACAGCCTGTCCCACGTGGCCCTGGCGGGGGTGGCGATCGGGCTGCTGACCAGGGTCTTCCCACCCCTGACCGCGCTGGCCACCTCGGTCACGGCCGCTGCCATCATCGAGCGGCTGCGGGCCTCTGGCCGTTTGTACGGCGAGGCGGCCCTGGCCCTGTTCCTGTACACCGCCCTGGCCGTTGCCTTGGTGGTCATCAGCCTGGCGGGCGGCTTCAACGCCTCCCTGTTCAACTACCTCTTCGGCAGCATCGTCACTGTGGGCTGGCTGGACCTGTGGCTCATCGCGGGGCTGGCGGCGCTGGTCCTGGCCTTCATCGTGCTCTTCTATACGGAGCTGGTGCAGACCACCTTCGACCCCGACCTGGCGCGCGTCAGCGGCGTCCCGGTGGGTTGGGTGAACCTGGGCATGGCCGTCCTGACCGGGGCCACGGTGACCCTGTCCATGCGCGTGGTTGGGGTGCTGCTGGTGGGGGCACTGATGGTCATCCCGGTGCTGGCCAGCCTTCAGGTGGCCCGGGGGTTCCGCACAGCGGTGCTCATCGCCGTAGGCATCGGGGTCTTCTCCGTGCTGGTTGGCCTGACCGCCGCCTACTACTGGGAGCTGGCGGCCGGCGGTGCGGTGGTGCTGGTGTCGTTGGCCGTGCTGCTGGCGGTGACCCTGGGCAAGGCGGCAGCAAAGCTAGTGCTGCGGCCCGTGGCGCGGGGGGAAAGGTAAGCCTGCTCCCAAGCGACGTGTCTCGCTTTGGGCCTGGCCCTACCCGGGCCTCGACACCCGCCAGAGCCTGCCTTGAGCCTGCCGAAAGGTCGCCGACGGTGCAGGCCACCTTCAGGGTGCGGTGGAAGGCCCTGGCTGAGAGGTGGAGCTGCTCCATGGCCGCTTTAGCCAGGCCCTAGGCGCCGCTCTCCAGCTTGCAGACCTGCCACACCTGGGCCGGCCCCATCTCCGCGTTGCACAGCAGCGGGGTGCCCGCAAAGCGGCGGCGCTGCTGCTCCCTGGCCGCCTGCACTCGGGCGCGGACGACCTCTGAAGGCTCGCCGGTCGCATCGCCGGTGAGCTTCTCGTACTCGACCCGTGGCACCTCCACGTAGAGGTCAATCCGGTCCAGCAGGGGGCCGGAGAGTGCGGCGCTGGTACTTGGTCACCGTGCTGCCCCAGCGAGTGCTCCACAAGACGGTCCCCGCACCAGCGGCTTGGAATCGTCTTACGAGTCACGCACTCCTGCGTCCAGCAGTTCTTCTGTTTCGTCGGACCCCTGTGCTTCTTTCGCTGGACTTGTACGCTGCGACTGGCAGTGTCGGATACACGTCAATGCTTGCTGTGTACTCCCAGTCCTGATGGAATACCGCTCCACCTATCGCGTAGATTCGCTGTACCGGGAGGGGCGTAGGTCCATGCACGCTGAAGCCCAGCGCATTCGACGCATCCTGTCCGCCACCCCGAAGCGGGACTCCCGGCACGACGTATGGAAGACCGGGCCCACCCGCCGGCGGCACAAAAGGTACATTCGTTGGAGAGCCGGGCACCAGGACCTCTTCAGTCAGTGTCACCGCAGCAAAGGCCTTGCGAGGAGTCCGCATGTGGGGCGCAATACACCAGCTATCGCTGATCGGGTCGTACACTTCTACATCTGCCAGTAGCTGGAGAAAGGCGTACCCAGGTTGGTTCGCGGGGTAGAATTGTGCTGTGCCTTCCCCTCCCATCGCATACAGCTTGTTGTCCAGGACTGTAGCCGCCAACTCATAGCGACCCGTCGGCATCGGTCGTCGGGTTTCCCAGGTATCGGTGGTTGGGTCGTATGCCTCGAGTGTCTGCCCCTTCAATCCTTTCCCTGGTCCCCTCCCTCCTACCACATACAACAGGCCATCAATGGTTGCTGCCCCTAGGTCAAAGCGTCCGTTAGGCATGGGACGGAGGGTATCCCATCTGTCACTGACAGGGTCGTACACCTCTAGCGTCGCAAGGGTCTGGTTAGGAGCTGCTCCACCCACGACATAGATCTTGCCGTCCAGCTCCACGGCTGCAAAGGAAGCACGACCTGTGGGCATTGGTGCCTTTGCGCTCCACGTATGGCCGTTCGGGTCGTATTCATCCACTGTGTTGAGATGCCCCCCTCCGTGGGGAGAATAGCTGGCTCCTCCCAGCGCGTACAGCTTCTCACCTACACAGACAGCCGCATGGGCCATCCGTTCTACCGGCATGGAAGGTAGCGAAGCCCAGGCGCCAGTCGCGGGCTCCATGGTGCCTACAGTGGACAAGATTTCGTCGGTGCCCGAGGTGATATTTCTGCCTCCAACCACGTAGAAGAAAGGGGCATTTGAGGGCTGGCTGGGTCCCGCTGCCGCTAGCCATGCGCGCCCTTCTGGCATATTGCCCAGGTAGGTCCAGTTCCCCAGATACGGGCAAACGGTGAAGAACTCGCGCTGCGGGACGTGGACAACGAAGTCGCTGTGAGTAACCATTGGTCACCTCCCTTCTCAGCAGTTGGTCATTGTACGCCGATTGTTCAGGGATGCAACAAGATAAAAGGCCCGAGTAGAGAGGGACAGCGCGCCCATTCGACCGGCGCAACACCGAGCTGCTGCTCGCTACACACGCGCTGATGCGTAGGCGCGCGCTCACATCAGATAGTGCGAGCGGTACTGTAACGCCTCGGCTACATGGGCCACGCTGACGTGCTCAGCGTCTGCGAGATCGGCGACGGTGCGGGCAACCTTGAAGCTCTAGAGGGAAAACACGGGGATTGAGAGATGCGCTTCTGGCGCGTGGTCTTGTGAGACGATTCTATCCATCGCCTTCAGAGCAGGCGGTGCGAAGAACACCTCGCCGCATTGAGTGCAGACCTCAGCAGGCACGTTCCGCAAAACAAACAAGCGCTCCTTCCAGCGGTGGACGTGCTCGATCCGCCGTTGCTCGACTGCTCCTTTGCAGAAAGGGCACTCTTCCATCATGACTCAGACCCTCCTGCGCCAATCATACCATAGCTTTGGGTCCGGTCGGTACAGAGTAATGATAACGACAATCGCTGGGTTGGAAAGCCCAACTACTGCATGGAGTGGCGCACCATCCTTGGTGAAGCCGAGGAGTAGAGTGCTGTGCCCCCTGGAGTCATCGGGGTAGTCTTCCAAGATCTCTAACCGCTCCGAACTTAGCGCCTCTTCGAGATCTGACATAGAGACGGCTTCTGCCTCTCGCTGTTGTTCAGCGTGTGCAGTGAGACGATATTCACCACTGAGAATCGCTGCTCTTACGTGCTGCCTAAGAGCCTCGGCCACAATTACCCAGCCTCCCGCTGCCGGTGCTGATGGTCTCGGCTCCCGCCAGAGCCTGCCATGAGCCTGCTGAAAGGTTCACTATGGTGCAGGCCACGAAGTAGATGGGGAGGACACCTTCTCCAGTGGCATGTTTTCGATAGTTACATTCAGAAGGGACTCCAGCCCCAGCTTTTCTACAGCGTCAAGAATCTCGATGCCAACAATGTGTCCCTCTGCATCGAGGTCTGCAGTCACGCCCTCCTCAATATCTCTGGCTTCAACGGGCTTGGCGTCTCGAAGGTGGATGTAAAGCGCATCCACCTCCTTGTCGTACTCAATTCTCATGGTCCCTCCTCCCCTCGCCTCAGCGGGGTCACCGTCACCACCACCATGCGCTCCGCGTCCTCTTTGTAGGTTACCCGAAGGAGCCTGTTCTCGACTCTCCTGAAAGCATTGTAGCGCTCTTTGAGGGTTGGAGCTAACGAGTCCGGACTCATGAAGGTCTCCATCACCTGCTCAAGAGTAATCTCGTAAAGTTGCATCCGTCGGCTGGCGTGTCGGCTCAGATAGACTGGCTTCACGTTAGCGCCCCGCCCCCCGCTGCCTGTACTGGACCGCCTCGGCCAGGTGGACGGTGCTGATGGTCTCGGCGCCCGCCAGGTCGGCGACGGTGCGGGCTACCTTCAGGGTGCGGTGGAAAGCCCTGGCTGAGAGGTGGAGCTGCTCCATGGCCACCTTGGCCAGGCCCTGGGCGCCGCTCTCCAGCTTGCAGACCTGCCACACCTGGGCCGGCCCCATCTCCGCGTTACACAGCAGGGGAGTGCCCGCAAAGCGGCGGCGCTGCCGCTCCCTGGCCGCCTGCACCCGGGCGCGGACGACTTCTGAAGGCTCGCCGGTCGCCTCGCCGGTGAGCTTCTCGTACTCGACTCGTGGCACCTCCACGTAGAGGTCAATCCGGTCCAGCAGGGGGCCGGAGATGCGCTTCTGGTAGCGGGCCACCATCGTGGAGGAGCAGGTACAGGGTTTCACCGGGTCGCCATAGTTGCCGCAGAAGCAGGGGTTCATGGCACCGACCAGGGTGAAGTTGGAGGGAAAAGTGACACTGCCCTGGGCGCGGCTGATGGTCACTACCTTGTCCTCGATGGGCTGGCGCAGCACCTCCAGGATGTGCTGTCCGAACTCCGACATCTCGTCCAGGAAGAGCACGCCCCGGTGGGCCAGGGTCACCTCGCCGGGGTGGGGCCAGCGCCCGCCTCCAACCAGCCCTGCATGGGAGATGGTGTAGTGGGGAGAGCGGAAGGGCCGCTGGGCGATGAGGGGGGTGTCGGATGGAAGCAGCCCGCTGACGCTGTAGATCTTGGTGACCTCCAGGCTCTCGTCGGGCGTCATGCTGGGGAGGATGGAGGCCAGGGCGCGTGCCAGCAGCGTCTTGCCGCTCCCTGGTGGGCCCGTGAGCAGCAGGTGATGGCCCCCGGCGGCGGCCACCTCCAGCGCGCGCTTGGCGTGCTCCTGGCCCTTGATGTCCGAAAGGTCGGCCGAAGCGGCGGTCGGCTGGACGGCTGGTGCCTCCGGAGGCTGAGCTGTATAGGGTGGGATGGCCTTCTCGCCGCGCAGGTGGGCCACCAGCTCTGCCAGGGTGGCCACCGGCACCACGGTGACACCCTGCACCAGCGCCGCCTCCTTGGCGTCTGCTGATGGTATGAAGACGGTCCCAGTCCCGACATCGCGGGCCAGGGCCACCATAGGGAATACCCCGTTGGTGTGGTGCAGGTTGCCGTCCAGCCCCAGCTCGCCCAGGAACACGGCTTTGCTTGAGTCCGAGGGGACCTGGCCGGAGGACTGGAGCAGCCCGACGGCAATGGGCAGGTCGTACGAGGGGCCTTCCTTCTTGAGGTCGGCGGGAGCCAGGTTGACGGTGATGCGACGCATGGGGAACTCGCAGCCAGAGTTGCGGACCGCTGCCCGCACCCGCTCCCGGGCCTCCTGGACGGCGGTGTCGGCCAGGCCCACGACGGTGAAGGCGGGCAGCCCCGGCGAGATGTCCACCTCCACCTCGACGATGGCACCCTCCAGCCCCACCACGGCGCAGGTGAGCACCTTGGCCAGCAACGTGCGCCTCCTGGACCCTGGCTGGCCCTTCGAGAGGAAGGGCCGGCCCCTATCATATCGGCGCTGAGTGAGAGCGTCAAAGGCGAGCACCCCCCCGAAAACAGCGATTGACCCCCGTAGGGCATCCCGACACATCGGGACGAACCTGCCCGCGGCGGACGGTCGGGTTGGGAAACCCGACCTACAGCTTGAATCGCTATTCTTGGGACCCGTGTAGCTTGACAGCCCCCAGGCTCCCCGCAGTAGGATGCAGGCACGCCGCCGGAGTGGGCTGGTGCCCTGGCCTGGCCCGTGGGTTTTGCCCGGTGGCCTGTGCATAGAGCGGCGCAGCCAGCAGTTTGCTCATGAAAGATGGCCTGGAGGAAGGAGGAGCCGTGGCAGGCAAACGTATCATCAAGCCAGCCCGCTGGCCCTACTTTGACTACACCAAGCTGCCCTACTCCCTGGCGGTGGAAAAAAGTGGGCTGCTGTTCATCTCCGGCCAGACCGCTGAGCGGGAAGACCCTGCTACGGGCCAGTTGGTCTGCCGTGGCACCCCTGACGAGCAGATGCTTCTGGCCATGGAGAAGCAACGGCTTCTCATGGACGCCGCCGGTGCTACCCCTGAGCACCTGGTAACCGGCACCCACTTCAGGATGGCCAACGGCAGGCCAGCCATGGACCACGGGCGGTGGCTGAAGCCAGGGCCGCCTGCTGGGCCCAGCCCACGGGAGCGGTTCTTTGGCAAGCACTACGCCCCCGGCACCGGCCTGTTCATGCAGGGCAACCTGAACCTCCAAGCTGTCTGGTGCGGCGAGTTGACCCTGGACATGCGGCCAGGCGAGCGGCGCTACATCAATCCCGGGTTCCCGCCGGAGCCGCAGAAGGCCATCCAGTTCTACGAGTGGAGCACCAACCGCCCTGCGGCTCTCAAGAACGGCGTCGTCTGGGCGGCCGGCCAGGCGCCCTGGTTCTTTGATGCCAACTGGAAGGTTGGCTCGCCCCCGACCCTGGTGGAGCAGACCCGCTTCCTCTACGAAAAGTTCGGGCGCATCCTGGCGGACGCCGGCGCCACGATGAAGGATGTCATCATGACGCGGGACTTCATCGTCCCTGGGGCCCGCCCGTACTACCGCGCCACCGCCGATGTCCGCCACGAGGTCTTTGGGGAGGACTTCCCCGCCTCCACCGGGGTCGTTTGCCTGGCCCTCATTGCCCCCGACTGGCTCATCGAGATTAACCTGGTGGCGGTGAAGGGGGGCAAGAGGGAGGTGGTGTTGGCGGAGCGGGCGCGTGCACGTGGGCTTACCTACATGCCCGGCGTCAAGAAGGGCAACCTGTTCTTTGTCTCTGGGACGACAGGCGTAGACCCCGCCACCGGCAAGCTGGCCCCTGGGGACATCGTGGCCCAGACCCGCCAGGCGTACCGGAACATCGCTGAGGTGCTGGAGGCCGGCGGTGCCAGCTTCGACGACGTGGTGAAGGTGACCGACTACATAGACGAGGCGGGCCTGGGGGACTACGCCCAGGCCGCTGAGGTGCGCCGGGAGCTCTTTGGGCAAGGCCTGCCCGCCGCCACCACGGCTGTGTGCAACCGCTTGTTGACCCCCGCCGCCCTTATTGAGATTGAGGCCATTGCGGTGCTGGACTGAGTCTCGCAGTCCTTGGAACACTGTGGCCGGACACTAGGGACTAAGGGGAGCCTTAAGGACAGCCTGGCCCAGGTACTGGGAGCCAGCGTATTTATGAACGGAGGTCCAGCGCATGGAAAGGATTGGTCTGACGGCCCGTGGGGCGGAGGGTGGGCTCCAGGAGCTGACGGTCCTAGCCCAGCGGGCGGAGGAGCTGGGGTATGAGTCCCTGTGGCTGGGTGAGTCCTGGGGGCGGGACCTCTTCACACAGTTGACCGTCCTGGCGGTCAAGACGTCCCGTCTGCGCCTGGGCTCCGGCATCGTCAACGTCTTCAGCCGGACGCCATCCCTGGTGGCCATGACTGCTGCCAGCCTAGACGAGCTTTCCGGGCGGCGGTTCATCTTGGGCATTGGCACCAGTGGCCAGGTGGTGATCGAGAACTGGCACGGCGCGCCCTTCCGCAGCCCCCTTCAGCGCACCCGGGAGTTCATCGACGTGGTGAAACTGGCCCTAAGCGGGCAGCGGGTGGACTACCAGGGGAATGTCTTTCACCTGCGGAACTTCCGTCTGGCCTTTCAGCCCCCCAGGGCCGACCTACCCGTCTTTGTGGCGGCCATGGGGCCGGAGAACCTTCGCCTGACCGGGGAGCTGGCAGACGGGTGCATCGCCTTCCTCCCGTCGCGGCGCAACGTGGACTACTACCGCAAGGAGCTGGCGGCCGGAGCGGCGCGCAAGGGGCGCAGCCCGAAGGTCATAGAGCTAGCACCATACATCTTCACTGCGGTGTCAAGCGATGGTGCCCAAGCCAAGGCCCTGGTGCGGGCCCACATGGCCTACTACATCGGCGGCATGGGGGTCTACTACAACAATCTGGTCCGCCGCTACGGCTATGTGGAGGAGGCTGAGGCGATCCAGAAGGCGTGGCAAGCACGGGACCGGGAGCGGGCCGCATCGCTGGTGACGCCGGCCATGCTGGACGATTTGGGGATTGCAGGGACGCCTGCGGAGTGCCGCCAGAAGCTGGAGGACTACCGGGCCGCCGGCGTCACCTTGCCCATCATCTCCTTTGTCCACGGCACCACCGCTCAGATGGCAGATGAGGGCCTCAAGGCCCTGGCGCCTGGGCGCTGACCGTTCTGGGGCCTCGATCTGGCGGCTAGGTACATTGGGAAGCAGCTTCGTCTGTCCCCGACTGGGCGAGCAGGGGCAGTTGAGAGGGTCGCTGGGGCTGGCGGCCTAGCGCCTCACGGTCGGGCAGCCCATAGCCTTGCTTGATCTCTGCCACCCTGAGATGGACACGCTCCTGGAACTGCTTGGGTGCGAACCCGGCCGGGTAGAGACGCTGGTACATCTCCACCATCTCAGGGTACTCGTCTTTGAGAAAGCCCAGGAAGTGCTCCTTGGTCCCCTCTTTGAGGTTAAGGACATTAGCACCCAGAAAGCATGCCCCGCGCTGTGCGGCCGTCCGGACCACCTCTTCCAGGTTTCGAGAGCTGTCGGTGAGGCCAGGGAGGACTGGCGCCAGCAGGACGCCCGCAGTGATGCCAGCTTGGACCAGCCGTTCCATCACCTCCAGCCGCTTCCAGGGCGACGGCGTGCCCGGCTCCAGCTTGCGCCAGAGCGCGGAGTCCAGGGTGGTGATGCTGAAGCAGACGGTACAGCCGGCCCGCCGTGCCAGGTCCGCCAGCACGTCTGCGTCGCGCAGGGCCATGGTGCCTTTGGTCACCAGGCTGACCGGAGTGCGCCGCTCACAGAGGACCTGAAGGCAGCCACGGGTCAGGCGGTACTTGCCCTCGATGGGCTGGTAGGGGTCGGTGGCAGTCCCCACAGCTACCCGCTCTCGCTGCCAGGAGGGCCGCGAGAGCTCGCAGCGGAGGACATCAAGGATGTTGACCTTGACGAAGATGATGCCGGTGAAGTCGTCGCCGGCGTCCAGGTCGAGAAAGGCGTAGTACCGCCGGGCGTAGCAGTAGTGGCAGCCGTGGACGCAGCCCTGGTACGGGTTCAAGGACCAGCGGAATCCCATGCCTGCCACGCGGTTCAGCGCGGTGTGGCACTGGACCTCATGGTATTGGGCCCTCCCCGTGGCCACCGCAGAGCTGCTCCCTAGTTCTCTTGCTGGGGTGTGGAGGTGGTTGTGGGCAGACCCAGGAAGTAGTAGGGGATGTGCCAGAGGCCATGGCGCCGGAAGTGGACTACGGCGTTGGCGCGGCCCAGCCTCACTACGCGCCCACAAGCGCCGGTGACCGGGCCGCCGGGAAGTCTGCCCAGGTAGATGACCGCTTGGCCTAGCTTGGGGATGCGCGATGGCGCGAAGCAGGGGATCGTGCAGCCCGCTGCTTCATCCGCCCCCAGGAGCGGGAGTTGCTGGGCCGCTGTTTCCCGACGCCGTCGTTCCAGGACTGCAGGATATGCCATCGTCCCTTGCCCTCCCAGGTCCTACTGGGCCAGGGAGCGCCAGTGTGCCGCGCATCCCCTGGCCCAGGACTGTGCTGGGTCGGCTCGCGACGTCTACCCCCTCCGCAGGCGCCGTCCGCCGCCGCGTTCCGAACGACCATTAGTTCTAAACTGTCGTTAGCCAAATGATAGAACACTTGTTTCCGTGCTGTCAAGGGGGTAGGAGCACTTCCACCTGGGGGTTGGTGTGGGCCACGTGTCTAGTAGCCGAGTTGCTCCAGGAACCCAGGGATGCGGCGCCAGCCAGGGCGGACCTTCACCCACAGCTCCAGGAACACGGGCCTGCCCACGAGCTCCTCGATGGCCTTGCGGGCTTCTGTGCCCACCGCCTTGAGGGCTTCCCCATCGCGTCCCACCAGGATCTTCTTCTGGGATGGACGGTTGACATAGATGGTGGCCTGGATGTAGTCCTTGCCGGCATCCTCCGCAGCGCGCTCGCGGAAGCTCTCGAGCTCCACGGCAACGTCGTAGGGCACCTCTTTGCCGTAGTGGCGAAAGACCTGCTCGCGGACCAACTCGGCGGCCAGGAAGCGCTCCGTCCTGTCGGTAATGTCGTCAGGCCCAAAGACAGCCTCCCCGCGTGGGAGGTGCTGCACCACCATGTCCAGCAGCGCGTCCACCCCGTCCTGCTGAAGGGCGCTGATGGGGATGATCTCCTCAAACTGGTAGAGACGGCTGTACGCCTCTATCACCGGCAGAAGCTGCGGCTTGGCTACACGGTCAATCTTGTTGATGACGAGGATAGCGGTCTTCTGGCGCTTGCGCAACTCAGCCGCAATGCGCTCCTCGACAGTGCCGGGAGGGCGTGGCTCAGCCAGGAGGACCACCAGGTCCGCCTCGTCCATCGCGTCCAGGATGCGCCGCATCATGCGGGTGTCCAGGACATCCCGGGCCCGCTCCATGAAGCCGGGGGTGTCCAGGAAGATGGCCTGGTAGCCCTTCCCGTTGAGGATGCCCAGGAGCTTGTGGCGTGTGGTCTGGGGCTTGGGGGAGACGATGCTGAGCTTGAACTTCAGGAAGGCGTTGAGGAGGGTGGACTTCCCAACACTGGGCCGCCCCACAATGGCCACTGTGCCGCAGCGAAAGGCGCGCTGCCGCCTTTTTGTGGCCGCGCCTTTCTCCGCTGTCGGCGTTCGACGTGCCGGTGCCGCCTTGGCTACTGGGTGCTCCTGTTGGGTAGTCACAAGTCAGGCGATCTGGTGGATTTCGTTGACGATTCCCTGAATGCGGCTGTCGTCGCTGGTGCTGTCCAGAGGGAGAGGGAAGGAGATGCGTGTTGCCCAGCCGCCGTAGCGGGCGCGCAGGCGCGACACGATGTCGTCATACGTGCCGATGACGCAGAAGGCGTCCAGCATCTGGTCTGTGACCAGCCCAGGCATCTTCTCCCAGTGGCCCTCCACCGAAAGGCGGTGCAGGTCCAGCGCCGCCTGCTCCCACCCGTGCAGCCCCATCACTGGCAAGTAGGTCCGAGTAGAGGCGTAGAAAGCAATGCGGCGCCTGGTTACCTCCAACTGTCGCTCTAACTCCTGCTGCGACGGGGCCGTGACCACGAAGCCGCCGCCGGCGATCTCCAGGTCCTTCAGAGTACGTCCGGCCTTCTTGGCGCCCGCTTCGATGGCAGGCAGGGCTACCTCGGCGATGTACTGCCAGGTCATGTACCCGTGCAGCAACACCCCATCGCTGACCTCGCCCCCCATGCCGCACATCCACGGGTTCACCGCAGCCGTGAAGATGGGCACGCGAGGGTGGTTGATGGGGCCGGGGTTGAACTCTGGAGTCATCAGGGTCAGGGAGTAGTCCTTGCCGCGGAAATTGAGCGGGGCCCCCTGCTGCCAGGTGGCCCAGATGGCCCGCAAGGCCAGCACATACTCTTTCATTCGGGGCCCTGGCGGTGTCCAGCGCACACTGAAACGCCGCTCGATGTGGCCTTTGACCTGGGTGCCCAGCCCCAGCTCGAAGCGGCCCTGGGAGAAGTGCTGAAGGTCCCAGGCAGCGTAGGCGGTGGTCATGGGGCTTCGAGGGAAGGCCAGGGCAATAGAGGTGCCCACCTTGAGACGGGAGGTGTGCTCAATGGCCAGGGCGCAGGCCATGAAGGGATCGTGCTTCAACTCGCTCAGCGTGGCGCCATCAAACCCCAGGCCTTCCACTCGATGGGCTTCCTCAGGCACCTCCGCCAGCGTGGCACCGCGAAGACCTGCATAGACCTTCATGTTTGTGCTCCCTCTCGACCCGGCGCCTTGCTGAGGCGCCGCTGGTGGTTACCTTCTCCAAGGGGCCTCAGGTCATCTGAGATTCTTCACTACCCCTGACTTATGGTCTTTGACAACTTAGCTGGGTAATTGAAGAAGCCCGCCCCCATCCTAACCCCAAAAGGGGGAAGGGAGAAGTCTCTCCCCCGCTTGCACGGGGGAGAGTCAGAGGGGGTGAGGCGCCATTACCCAAACAAGTTGTTGACCAACATAGGCACGGGTACGAGATTCCTGCGAAATCGCTCACAGGCAGGCTCCCTGAGCCCCGGGTCACTCATCCTTCTCCCACAGGCTGATGAACTCGTCGGCCTGGCCCTGCACCATGCGCCGCAACTGGTCCTTCTCTTCCTGTCGAACGAAGCTCCGCTCTTGCTTGATAAGGCGCTGCAAGTGCTGGGAGACCTGCTCGACGAGTGGCGGAGAGCCTTTTGTCCCCACCATCTGCTGCGCGGCGTGGGCCAGTTGCTCGGCATTGGCATGCACCAGGTCCCCGGCGAAGAGGAAGACCGCCACCCGGGGCCGCTGGCCTTCAAAGCCATGCCCGGTGACCTTGCGTACTAGGGCAGCCAGGCCCTCCTCGCGGATCATTCCTTCCAGGCGTAGCGGCATGGACATAAGGTTGGCGAAGGGCTGCGTCTTTTCTCGCAGCATCTGTGAGAACTGGGCCTCCACCTGATGGTAGAACTCCTCGTCCAGCGCTTCCTGCGCGCGCAGCAGCTTCACCGAGGGTGCTGTGGTCTCCTCATCACGCAGGTCAACCACCAGAAACTCGTCCAGGTGGGGGAAAATGCATACACCCAGGTCCACGGTGCCTTCTTCTGGGGTGCCGGGGCGCTCTGCCATGCTACCCTCCTCGCCCCTACAATTGTAGCCTCCTTTCCTGGCCGGGCAAATGGGGTAGAGAAAGAAGACCTCTAGCTCCCTGGGCCGGAGTGGCATAGTGGGAGGGTTGCTTGGTCTGGCGGAGTTGGCCGGCTGCGGTGGACCGCTTCCCCCCAGGTATCAGGGAGTGGCAGCCAGGATAATGACGGCGAGACGGTCATAGGAGTTGGGAGAACCTCTCAGGACTTATCGCGGCCTGTTTCAGGATGGAGCGCAGCGTCTTTGGAGCTAGCTCTCGACGGTGATAGGGGACGGTGACCCTCTGCCCAGTCTTGGGGTGCTTGAGGATGTAATGGCTTCCACGAATGCGGTGTACCTCAAAACCAACTCGCAGAAGTGCCTCCACAGTCTGCTTGCCGCTAGCCGTGGGCAGCCTCACACGGCAACCTCTACCACAGCCTCTTCAACAGCCTCCTCGCTGGGGACCGGCTCCCCGTCAACCAGCAGGCTTTCGATATAAAGCTCAATGGCCTCTTTGATGTTGTCGAGGGCTTCCTGTCTGGTATCACCCTCGCTGATGCACCCCGGCAGCAGCGGGACGGTTACCGTGTAACCGCCCAGCTCATTGGCCTCCAAGATCACCCGGAACCTTCTCACCATAGCTGCTTCCTCTGCTCGGGCCTCTCACCACACCATAGCATAGCATTAAGCTCCCGGGCTAACGCGGCGAGAACATTGGTGTGGGACAGGGCGAAGCTGCGGCCGCGCCGTCTATCCAAGTAGGGCAGGTTTCCCAACCTGCCCAGCCCCCGCCCGGACGGTCTGGTTAGGAAGGCCGACCTACAGCTTGCTCAGGACTGCTGGGCACGCACCAAAGACAGTCCATGCCATCAAGAACGACGCTCAACTCGCTCACTCCTGAACCCCGAAGCTGGACAGCTATGGGCTAGACCACTCGCCACCACTCTGCTTCAGAGTAATCTACAAGCTGAAAGCCTCTTTCCTCCAGGGCTTTGTATTCAGCCGCGACTTCAGGTTTGGACATAACCTGTCCCATAAAGGCATAGAAGTCCGCAACGTCATTCATCTCGAACTCGCCGACCACTCTATCTGAGCGCCCGCTCATATGGTCCACCAGAATACGCATCTTTGTGCGGGCGTCATAACGCCGAACAAGCTGCTCGCTGTCCTTCAAGACTTGGACAATTTGATCGGCAGTACCCGGTTTACCGTACATGACTCTTCGCATGATAAAAGACATAGGAGGCTCCCTTCGAGTCTATTTTCGGCCCTCAAGCCTGCAATCGTTTAATTCCCATTCCCGGATGCGTTGTGACCTCGTTGCTCCTTCAGACAACTGTGGTGACGAGGTAAGGGAGACCTTCATTGGGGTAGCGACGGAAGTCTGGCCTACCGCCTGCCAGGAGTATGCGGATCGTCGGGTTAGGAAACCCGACCTACAGGGTTGACGGATGGACTTCTGTGGGACCGGATGTAGTTGCCGGCCACATCGTGTACCCCCTGTGGGCAGGTTTCCCAACCTGCCCAGCGCTCGTGCCAGGTCACGAGGGTAAGTCCGGCTGGGAACCCCGAGCTACAGCGTTGGCGAATGTGGTGTCTGGTGGGCGCACAAACGATTGAAGAATCGCAGGGAGGCCTGGCCTGCGCCAAACCTCTCTGTAGTTAGGTGCTGGTTTGCCTTCATATCTATGACCAGTCAGCATCCTGTCGAAGCTGCTTCCCTCCCAAACCCGCACACCTTGGCTCACGCAGACGTAATGTATTTCTGCAGAACGGCCGAGCAATATTGATGAAATCCACCTACGGATTATTCCAGGTCCTTCTGCTGAAATACCGCCGTGATAGTCGATATCCAGACCATTCTGCGATATGTCCAAGAGAAGCACGCGGATACCCCTGTAGTAGCGGAACTTTCGCTTGGCTTCGTTCAGTATTCTGGTGAGCTTAGCCTTCAACACCATGGCCATCCCGCTGCCCTCGTCTAAGTCGACGATCTCAGGAAGTGTGATTACGGGCACAAGTCTATGTCCATCATCTCTAACTTTGACTAGCGCTCCTGTGCTTAGCCGATAGCTCGACTGGTCAACTTGTGAACCGGCAATCTGCTCGATTTCAGCGATAAGAGTTTGAGCTTGCGCTGGGGTGAGTCGACCGAAAGAGATGTACAGCGCAAACGTGCCAGGCAACCTGTCAGTGAGCGCTTGTGATATCTTCTCTTGCAGAAAGTTCTGGAATCCTTTGAGTTGCGGCGTAAGCCAAGCTGTCAGCTCTAAGGTATAATGTTGCCCTGCTTGGTAGTAGAAAGCAAAGTCAGGCCGTGCACGGTTCGACTTTTGGTCGAGCCTGGCAATGCGCGCTGGCTGCCACGTAGTGACCCACTGCATGAAATGTCGGGCGTATTCTAACTCCGAGCCCCGGTGGGCGCTGCTCATACCTGCGTCAATCGTATTTAGCTCTGGCACATCAATGGTCCCCCCCTTGCGTTGCAGGCGTGACGCTCCTCTGTCCACCCCGCGCCTGCCCAGCGTCGCTTCTGGTCGTCCGCTCTTCTCTTGCGCGCCCGAGGCCTTCCGTTAGCGCTCGAGCACCCACACCGCCCCCATCCGAACCGCTCGGCTACTGGCCAGCACCACAGACAGCTACCACAAGCGCCAGGGCAGCACCCTACCCCGGCGCCAGCAGCTTCTCCTGGGCGAAGCGGGGATAGATCTTGAGGAGGTCGTTGCGGATATCGGTGCGGAGGATGCGAAGCTCCTCGGCGGTTGGCGGCGGCGTGACGCCGAAGCCGGGGGCCTGCTTGAGGGGGAAGCCGGTGTTGGCCTGGAGGTCGTCCCAGGTCACGCCGGGGTGGGCCGACACCACCAGCCAGCCTTTCGCTTGCTTGTCGAAGGCCATCAGCGCCTTGGTGGTCACCACGTTGGCAGGCCCGCCCAGGCGGTAGACGCTGTCGGGCGTGGAGCCGGCGCCGCTCACGAAGTCCACCTTCTCCACGAAGGTGCGCTTGGTGTGCTCGGTGCGGAAGAGGATGACCCGCTTGGCCATGTAGTACAGCATCCCTGAGCCGTAGGCGCCCGGCATGCGCACCTGGGGGCGCTCGTAGTCGCCGATGACGTGCAGGTTGAAGTTGCCGTGCCCGTCAATCTGGATGCCGCTCAGGAAAAACAGGTCCAGCTTGCCCCGCTGGGCCAGGAAGTGGAACTCGCTGGAGCCGGCGGCGAACGGGGTGTAGTCAGGGTGGCCCAGGATGATGATGGTTGCGTTCGGCGCGTGGGTGCGCTGGGCCAGCAGGCAGCCCGCCGCCGGGATGGGCGACACGGCGCCCACGGCCGAGGTCTCGCGGTCGCGCACCTCTCGGGCGATGACGCAGCACATCATCTCCTCGATGGTGTAAGGCGCGGCGCCGTCGTTCATGATGGTCTCCCGGCCGTGGCTCCCACCAGCGAGTCGTAGGCAGCCTCATCTGCGGTGCCGTAGACGTAGCGGGCCAGGTACTGGGCGAAGGTCGCCTCCTGCTTGGCCGCCGTCGCGTACTCGCCTACGTGGGCCATGTCGGGATGGTAGTGGCCCGGCACGCCGGTGGGGTGGGCGCCGTGGGGCAGGGGCACCACGGCGTTGACATAAATCCCCGGAATGAAGGTGCCATCGCCGTCCCGGTGGGACAGCGGGCCATCTACCACCTGCTCGGCGGTGACAATGACGCTGCCGGAGGCCTGGGCCATCATCAGTTCGTCGTGGGTCTCGGCCATCAGGACGTTGCCAAAGCGGTCAGCCAGGGCAGCGTGGAACAGGGCCACGTCCGGGTTGATGGGTGGGCAGACCACCACCGGCTCGCCCGGGTTCATGGGGTTGTCAACGACCTTGAAGTCTGGCCGGTGGGCCAGCACGTCGGTGCCGAAGAGGCCCCGCACGGGGACGAAGGGGACGCCCATTGATCCAGCCTGGACCATTGAAAATTCGACCCCTCAGGTGTTGTCCAGCACCTTGAGGGCGCCCGCCTTGACGTAGCGGTTGAAGTTGGGGCAGGTGCCGAACTCCCCCATGCTCATGTGGCAGGTCTGCACCTGGCTCACCACGCCCGCCCCGATGAGCAGGTCAATGTTGATGCCACCGCCGGTGAGGCCCACCACGCGCAAGCCGGAGACGCGCCTGCGGAGCAACTGCCGCAGCAACCCCATAGGGGCCGAGTGGAACCCGCCGCTGGTCATGGCGATGTGGTCGCCGTTATGGACCAGTGCGGCAGCCTGGTCCAGGGTTGCTACCTTCACCTTGGCGCTCACGGAGTCCTCCTTTATGCGCGGCTACGGCGGCTGGCCTGCTCTCAGGCCCAGGTCTCAGGTCTGGGTGATGGCCCACCGTTGTCCTCTGGCCTTGAGTCTGAGACCACGCCCATCATACCCCTGGGCACCAAGCCCTGCAAGGCGATGGCTTGCTGGGCCGGCCCAGGCGCGTTCGCTGGTGTGGTGGAAAGACTTCTAGGACGATGGTGGGGGTGCCGCCGAGCGCCCTTTCAGGGGGATTTCCTTCAAGAACAGTGTGATGACCCACGCGGCCAGCACGGCGGCCACAGCTACCAGAAAGACGTCGCCAATGGCGGAGGCCAGGGCCTCGCGAAGCCCAGCAATGAGTTGCTGTCCCAGCGCCACACCCTGTGGCCCCAACTGGGCAAGCTCCCCCTGGAGGCGGGCTATCGCGCCCGGGCTCATCAGGGCCTGGGGGTTACTGCTCAGCTCTGCCAGGCGCTCGGGAGGCATCGCCTGCCGTATTGCCGGGGACAGGGCCGCAGCCAGGTGGGTATCGAAACGGGTGGTCATGAACGCGCCCAGGACGGCAAGGCCAAGGGTGCCACCAATGGAGCGGAAGAACTGAGTCGAGGATGTGGCGATGCCCATGACCCGGTAGGGCACAGCGTTTTGCACCGCGATGGTGAAGGGGGGGAAGGTAGTGCCCAGCCCCAAGCCCAGGACCACGATGCTGAGCACCGCCTGGGCATAGCTGGTCTGCGCGCTGATCCGCGAGAGCAGGAAGGCCCCTACAGCCATGATGCCCAGCCCGGCCAGGCTCTGCAACTTGTAGTGGCCCCCAAGGCGCGAGAGGGCTTGCCCTGAGAGCACGGAGCCCGCCACCACGCCCAGCATCATGGGGGTCAGGAAGCTCCCGCTGCTGGTAGCTGACGACCCCAGGACGCCCTGGAAGAACAGGGGCACAAAGATGATAGCGCCAAACATGCCGAAGCCGGTGAGGAAGATGGCTGCCAGGGACACGCTGACCACGCCGTTGCGGAAGATGGTGAGGGGCATGATTGGCGAAGCCGCGCGCAGCTCCACCAAGACGAAGATGGCCCCCATGAGAGCTGCCACGGCCAGGGCGCCGGTGACCTGGGGCGAGGCCCAGGCGTACACCACGCCACCCCACGAAAGCCCCAGCAGCAGAGGCACCACGCAGAAGACCAGCGTCACCATCCCCAGGTAGTCCAAGGACCCCCGGCTGCCACCCCGGTGGCTCTGGGGGAAGTACCGCACGAACAAGGCGATGACGGGCACGCCCAGGGGGATGTTGATGTAGAACACCCAGTGCCACGAAAGGGTATCGGTGACGAAGCCTCCCAGGGCGGGCCCCACCACCGAAGACAGCCCGAAGATGGCGGCGATGAAACCCTGGTACTTGCCTCGCTCGGTCGCCGGGAAGAGGTCGCCAATGGCCACGAAGGCGTTGGCGATCATGACGCCGCCGCCCAGGCCCTGAAGGGCCCGAAAGAGGATAAGCTGGTCAATGGTCTGGCTGAGTCCAGAGAGGGCTGACCCCAGCAGGAAGATGGCGATGCCAACGACGTAGAACCACTTGCGGCCGTAGATGTCGCTCAGGCGGCCCACGATGGGCACGACGGTGGTAGAGGACACCAGGTAGGCAGTCGTGACCCAGGTGTAGCGGTCAAAGCCTCCCAGGTCAGCGATGATGCGAGGCATCGCCGTGCCCACCACGGTCTGGTCCAGGGCGCCCAGGAACATGGCCAGCATCACCCCTGCCATGGTGAGCACCACGGTGCGCCGCGGCAGCGGAATGAACTCGTCGCTGGCCGAGGGTGATGCGCCGGTGTGGGACACGGTGGGCTTCATAGCTTTGCCTCGTCTGTCGCTAGTGGTGTCTTATGCTACAGTGGCCTTGGTGAGGGGTGGGGGGTCTGGGAGGGTCATGGCAACCGTCGTGGCCTGAAGGCTGGCACAGGCCAGTCAACTGGAGCCGTTCCCCTGACGACCTCACGGAGCTAGGTTGTGTTGACATTCTGCCGTTTCCTCCGCTCGTGGTGAGCTTGTCGAACCATGAGCGGAAGGCTGTTGGGTCCGCTCACCCTGAGCTTGTCGAAGGGCGAGCGGACAATGTCAGCACAACCTAGTGAAGTCCACACCTCTCGCCGAAGGCGTCCGCTACCGCCCCTGGGCCATCTGGAAGACCTTGCCCTCGGCCTTGATGTCCGGGGCGTAGACCAACTCCGCCTGCTGGAACTCGCGGATGGTAAAGGCGCCTACCATCCCCATGCCCACTCGCATGGCGCTCACCAGGTTCATGGTGCCGTCGGTGACGTTGGAAGGGCCGAAGAGGATCTGCTCCAAGCTGGCCTTGGTGCCCACGCGGATGCGCGTGCCGCGGGGTAGCGCCGCGTGGGGCGTGGCCATGCCCCAGTTGTACCCCCGTCCGGGGGCTTCGGTCGCCTGGGCGAAGGGCGTGCCCAGCATGACGGCATCGGCCCCAGCGACGAAGGACTTGCACACATCGCCGCCGGTGCGGATACCCCCGTCGGTGATGATGGGGACGTAGCGGCCAGTCCGCCGGCTGTACTCTTCACGGGCTGCGGCGCAGTCCATGGTGGCGGAGATCTGCGGCACGCCCACGCCCACCACCTCTCGAGTGGTGCAGGCCGCGCCGGGGCCTACCCCTATCAGCAGACCGTTGACGCCAGTCTCCATCAGCTCCAAAGCAGCACCGTAGGTGACACAGTTGCCCACTATCACGGGAATGCGCAGGGACTCCACCAGCTCTGCGAAGATGAGGCCGCGGTAGCTCTTGGAGATGTGGCGCGCGGTAGTCACGGTGGCCTGGACTACCAGGATGTCGGCCCCGGCCTCCTGGGCCAGTGGGGCAATCCGCTTGGTGTTCTGGGGGGTCAGCGCCACGGCAGCCGTAGCACCGCCCTGCTTAATCTCCTGAACGCGCTGGCCGACGAGGTTGTCCTTCATGGGCGCGGAGTAGACCTTCTGGAGCAGCCCCGTTGCCTTGTCCTGAGGGGCTGCTGCGACCTCGACCAGCACCGAGTCGGCGTCCTCGTAGCGGGTCCACACCCCTTCCAGGTTCAGTACCCCTATGCCGCCCAGCTTCCCCATCAGCACGGCTACCTTTGGGCTGACCACGGCGTCCATGGAGGAGGCCAGGAACGGGATGGCGGACTTGTGGGGACCTAGAGTAAACTCAATGTTCGTCTGGTCAGGGTTGATGGTGACCTGTCCGGGCACGATGGCGACCTCGTCGTAGCCGTAGGCCCGGCGGATTTCTTTGAACTGGGGTACGCCCATCGCCCTCCAACCTCCGGCACATTTTTGATAGTGTAGCAACGGGCGATGTTGAAGTCAACGGATTGTGAAACGGAGAACAAGCACTATGTAAGCGGCACGCGTGAAGGAGGAACGATGAAGGTCCTGCTGGGGGCGAAGCTAGTGGACGGGACTGGGGCACCGCCGGTCCCTGACGGCGCGGTCGTGGTTGATGGCGAGCGCATCCAGGCGGCCGGGACCAGGAGCAAGGTCAAGGTGCCGGATGGTGCCGAGGTGGTCAACCTCTCCGGCATGACGCTTCTGCCCGGGCTCATTGACTGCCACGACCACCTGGCCTCGCGTGGCTATAGCATGGCGGCGGCCTGGGGCCTGGACGAGCCCGCCACCCTGCGGGCCCTGCGCACGGCGGCTGTCCTCAAGCAGACCCTGGAGATGGGCTATACCGCGGTGCGCGACGCCAGTGGCCTGGATATCGGCTTCAAGAAGGCGGTAGATGAGGGCCTCATCCCCGGGCCGCGGCTGGTGGTGAGCCTGGGGCTCATCTCGGCCACGGGGTGCATCGCGGACCGGGTCACCGGCTCCGGCCACGTCTTCTCCCACTCCGAGAGCATCAGCATTCCCTCAGGGGTGGCCGATGGCGTGGATGGGGTACGGGCCAAGGTCCGGGAGATGGTCCGGGCTGGCGCAGATGTCATCAAGTGTGCCACCACCGGCGGGGCCAGCTCGCGGCCAGGCATCAACGTCCGGGACTCCTGGTACCGCCTGGACGAGATGCAGGCGCTGGTGGAGGAGGCCCACGCCCTGGGGCGCAAGGTGATGTGCCATGCCCTGGCGGGGGCCGGACTGCGCATCGCCATCGAGGCAGGTGTGGACTCCATTGATCATGGCAGCCACTTGGACGAGGACCCGGAGCTAATCCCCATGATGGCCAAGAAGGGTATTTTCTATGTGCCTACCCTCACGGTGTACGTTTTCCACCGCCAGAGCAAGGCCCGCCACGTGCAGGTCCGTGCCCTGGAGCTCCAGCCGCACCATGTCAAGAGCGTTCACCAGGCCCTGGCCGCTGGAGTAAAGGTGGTGGCAGGGACCGACGCCGGCGGGCACGACCACCCTTACAATGCCCAGGAGCTTCAGTGCATGGTTGAGGTTGGGGTCCCGCCCCTACAGGCTATTCAGACGGCCACGGGCTGGGCAGCGGAGTGCCTGGGCATGCAGGACCAGATTGGCACCATCCAGCCGGGGAAGCTGGCGGACCTAGTGGCCGTGGACGGTGACCCATTGAAGGATATTACTCTGCTCCAGGACCCGCGCCGCATCAAACTGGTCATGAAGGGTGGGCAGGTCTGCGCTGACCGCCGCTAGTGTGCGGACTGCCTGCATCAGCGCGGCCGCCGCGTTTTTTGCTGGGTGCACCCGGCACCGTCGGCTTTTTCGCAAGCTGGCGGCGCCCTATAATGGGGCTGTGGAGTTGGGGGAATTCTTTTTCCTTGGGAGGGGGTATGGCAAAGCTAGTGAACGCTGGCAAGGTCAGTGACGTGAAGCCTGGACAGATGAAGCTGGTGGAGGTGGGGGAGGAGCGCATCCTGCTGGCAAACGTGGGCGGCAAGTTCTACGCAGTGTCTGAGGTCTGCACCCACGTCGGTGGGCCCCTTTCTGAAGGGACCCTGGAGGGGGAAGAGGTGGAGTGCCCCTGGCATGGCAGCCGCTTCAACGTGACTACTGGTGAGGTGGTCGACAAGCCGGCCAAGAAGAACCTCCAGCGGTATGCCACCAAGGTGCAGGGGCAAGACGTCCTCATCGAGGTGCCCTAGGCTCTGTTGACATTGTCCGCTCACCCTGAGGCCCTCGAAGGGCGACCCCTCGACAAGCTCGGGGTGAGCGGGTTTGAATTCCGTTCATGCTGAGCCTGTCGAAGCATCATGGTTCGACAAGCTCACCACGAGCGGAGGAAACGGCAGAATGTCAACACAACCTAGCATCATCTGCCCGATGCGTAGCTGCGCATCTCCTGGCTACCAGGAGGGGGAGGAGTCGGTATGGCCGATGCGGCCCTAGCCGGGGTGAAGGTCCTGGACTTTACCCACTACATCGCCGGACCCTACTGTACCAAGCTCCTGGCGGACTTCGGCGCCGACGTCATCAAGGTGGAGCGGCCCGACGGCGGCGATCCGTCGCGGCGCCTTGGCCCCTTCCCGGGGGATGTCCCCCACCCTGAGAAGAGCGGCCTGTTCCTTGTGTTGAACACGAACAAGAAATCGCTTACCTTGGACCTCAAGACCGAGGCCGGCAGGCGAATCGCCTGGCAACTGCTCGGGTGGGCCGATGTGGTAGTCGAGGCCTTCCGTCCTGGGGCCTTGGAGCGCCTCGGCCTTGGCTATGAGACGGTCCACAAAGCCAGGCCGGTGTTGGTGTACACCTCCATTTCCAACTTCGGTCAACATGGCCCCTACCGCGACTACCTGTCGTCAGAGATCATCGCCTACGGCATGGGCGGTGAGATGTACAGCACCGGCCTGGACTCTCGCGAGCCACTGAAGCTGGGGGGCACGGTCTCGCTTTTCCAGGGGGGTGCCGTGGCTGCTATGGCTACCCTGGGGGCCCTGTTTGGCGCCGGCCTCCAGGGCAATGGCCAGCAGGTAGACATCTCCCTGATGGAGGTGTTGCTGGGGGACCAGGACCGACGCATGCCGGCCCTGGTAGCCTACCAGTACTGCGGCGAGACGACGCGCCGCTCATCCATGGACCTGACCGACTTCCCTATCGGCATCTACCCGTGCAAGGACGGCTACTTTGAGGTCATGGGCGGCCTGGAGCGGTTCAAGACCATCGTGGCAATGCTGGGGGATCCTGAATGGTTGCGGGACCCCAAGTGGCACACGCCGGCAGCCCAGCGGGACCCAGAGCTGAAGCTGGAGTTCGAGGCGCACTTCATTCCCTGGTGTCTTGAGCGCACCAAGGCGGAGCTGTGGGAGCTGGCCCAGCGTCACCGTGTCCTGAGCGCTCCGGTCAACACCGTGGCCGATGTGGTGGAAGACCCGGTATTCAACGAGCGCGGCGCCTTCCTGGAAGTCCAGCACCCGGTGGCGGGCAGGGTGAAGATGCCCTCTCGCCCCATTGTGATGGGCGAGACCCCCTGGAAGCTCCGAAGCCCTGCGCCCACCTTGGGCCAGCACAATGAAGAGGTCCTCTGCGGCATGCTGGGCTACTCCAAGGAGGAGCTGGTGCTGCTGCGCCAGAGGGGCGCCATTTAGTGTCCTGAGTCTGAAGAACGTTGCATTGCTCAGGCGGCCTTCGACAAGCTCAGGCCGAACGGTAGGGTGTATCCCTCCGTTCGTGGTGAGCTCGTCGAACCACGAACATTGTTCCATGAACTCATAACTCAGGACGCTAGCGT
>JACQUK010000139.1 GCA_016210325.1 Chloroflexota bacterium | reverse complement strand
CTCTAGCCTTGCCTTCGCCCCCTGCCCGAAAACGCACAGGAGATGGTGTATACACCATCTCCTGTGCGTTTTCGGGCAGGGGGCGAAGGCAAGGCTAGAGCGGCCAGCGCTCGGTGCGCCAGGCCATCTCCCAGAACAGGTACTCGTAGCGGCTGCTGGTCAGGAAGACCTCGGCCATGCGCCGGCGCTCGGCGGTGCCCGCCGCCTGCCCCAGGCGGTCGGCATAGCCGCGGAGCCGCTCCACCAGCTCGGCGTACTCCCCGGAGGCGTAGCTGCGTACCCACTCGCCGTAGAGGGGCTGGGCCGTCGGCTCGCCACGCCGCGCCAGCTCCTGGCCAATCTCGCAGTACCCCCACTGGCAGGGCAGCAGTGACGCCACTATCTCGCCAGCGGTGCCGGCGTAGGCCACCGACAGCAGGTGGCGGGTGTAGGCTACGGTGGTGGGGGCCGGGCTGCTGCGCTCCAATTCCTGGGGGGTAATGCCGAACCGCTCGCACAGGCTGCGGTGCAGCCCCATCTCCACATTGAGGGTGGAGTCCAACAGCTTTGCCAGGAAGCTCATAGCCTCCAACGACGGGGCCTTGGCGGCCGCCAGCGCCAGGACGCGGCAGTACTCGATGAGGAAGAGGTAGTCCTGGCGCAGGTAGAAGCGGAACTTCTCCCCCGGCAGCGTGCCATCGCCAATGCCCTGCACGAAGGGGTGGCCGTGGGCTTTCGCCCACAGCCGTGCCGCCCGGCGCCGTAGCCTGTCGGTGAACCGCATACCTCCCTCCGAAGCAGCCTGGTTGGTTTGACGCTCAGTCGTCGAACTTCTTCAACACGCGCCCTGGCGTCTTGCCGGTGGACTCCCCGCTGCGCACCACCGGCACGCCGTTGACTACCACGTGGGGAATGCCCTGAGGGTACTGGTGGGGTGCCTCGAAGGTGGCCGTGTCCTGGGCCCGTTGGGGGTCGAAGCAGACCAGGTCGGCCCAGTAGCCGGGAGCAACCCGTCCCCGGCGCGTCAGGCCCAGGCGGGAGGCCGGCAGCAGCGTCATCTTGCGCACCGCCTCCGCCAGCGAGACCAGCTTTCGCTCGCGCTGATAGCGGGCCAGGAAGCGGGGGAAGGTGCCGTAGTTGCGAGGGTGGGGCTTACCGGTGCTGAGTGGCCCCTCCTGCTTCAGCGATGAGCCATCCGAGCCCACGGCGGCCAGTGGGTGCGCGGCAATGACCTCCACGTCCCGCTCCTCCAGCACGTGGGTGACCACCGAGGCCTCACCTTGCTGGTAGAGCTTGATGGCGGCCCGTGCCGGGTCCACACCCAGCTTGACCGCCGCCTGGGCCAGGGTCAACCCCTCCAGAGAGCGGTCCGGCGGGAAGTTGGCGATGACCACTTGCTCCGGCGGGCCGCGCCGTCCGAAGCCCTCGCGGATGCCGGCCTCCAGGCGCGCCGCCCACGCCGCATTCTTGACGCCTTCCAGGGTGGCCTGGCGGCCACCGGCCAGGGACCAGCGGGGGAACAGGGCGCCTGTGAGGCTGGTGCTGGTGGCTGTGTAGGGGTACTGGTCCCCGGCGGCGTCAATCCCCTCGCGGCGCGCCCGCTCCAGCCGCTCCAGCAGCTCGGCGGCACGGCCCCGGGCGGCGCTGATGCACTTGAGGTGGGAGACCTGCACCCGCACGCCGGACATCCGCCCGATGGCGATGGCCTCCTCCACGGCGTGCCACAGGCTGACGCTGGTGTCCCCCTCGTCGCGGATGTGGGAGGAGTAGAGCTTGCCTCGGCGGGCGGCCTCCTTGGCCAACTCCACCACCTCGTCGGTGCGGGCGTAGCTGCCGGGGGCGTAGTAGAGGCCCGTGGAGAGGCCCAGGGCGCCCGCATCCAGGGCCTCGGCGACCAGGGCACGCATGGTGTCCAGCTCCGCCGGCGTGGGCGCGCGGTCGGCGAAGCCTAGCACGGCGGCCCGCACCGAGCCGTGGCCTACCTGCGTCGCCTGGTTCAGGACGGCGCCAATCTTCTGGAGCCTTTCCAGGTACTCCCCGAAGCTAGTCCAGTCCGGCTTCCAGGCCAGGCCGTAGAGGGCCAGACGCTCCCCGAACATGCGGACTGCTTCGCCCTGGAGGGGGGCGCCCAGGCTCATGCCGCAGTTGCCGGTCAGCTCCAGCGTGACCCCCTGGCGCACCTTGCTATCGGCTGCGGGGTCCACCAGAAAAGAGAGGTCGCTGTGGGTGTGCAGGTCAATGAAGCCCGGTGCCACTGCCAGACCGGAGGCGTCAATGGTCTGGGCTGCCTCGGCCTCGACCTGGCCTACCAGCACGATGCGGCCATCCTCGACGCCCACGTCCGCGGGGAAGCCTGGCGCGCCGGTGCCGTCGTACACCGTGCCGCTCTTGATGAGCAGGTCCAGGGACATGGGGCATCTCCGTAGCCAAGGTGCTCACAGATAGTGCTTTGACCGCCTCGGCACCCGCCAAAGAAGCAGGGCAGCAAAAAGGGCAGCCAGAAGAGCGGCTGCTGCCCACCCCATCGAAGGGATGGGCGCTGGTTCGAGAGGTGGAACGGGGGTTGGTGTTGGCACCGGCGGAGGTGGTGGCGCAAACGGGTCCCACAGGCCCGCTGCCAAAGCGGAGGAAGCGTTGCCCAGGAACGCTGAGGTGAGTGGTTGCGGCGATACCGGCGGGCTGCCCAGGCCCGCCGCCAGGCCAGAGGACTCGTTACCCACAAATGCCAAGGTGAGTGGCTGGGGCGACACTGGCGGGCTGCCCAGGCCCGCCGCCAGGCTGGACGAATCATTGCCGATGAAGGCCGCCGCAAGCGCTCTGGGCGCCGGCGCTGGCGCCGTCAGCCCGGTTGACAGGGAAGCGGAGTCATTGCCCACAAAAGCTGACGTGAGTGTTTGCGGGGCCACCGGCGGGCTGCTTAGGCTCGTTGCCAGGCCAGATGATTCGTTGCCCACGAAGGCCAAGGTGAGTGGCTGGGGTTCGGGTGCAGGTGCGGGATACAAGAGGGGACTGCGCAGATAGGAACCTGCCGCCAAGAACACCTCACGAAGTTGGTATTCAATCAACGCGTGCATAAGAGCGCCACGAACGGCGGGGGCAAGTGGGTTGGTGAGAATGTCTAGTGGAAGCCGGTGTGCTTCAATCTCCCCTCCAACTAAAGGGTCGATATCCGGACAAGCCCCCCCAAAATCGCCTTGAACGACTATGTGGGCCTCTGGCACGCTACCGTTGCCCCCGCCGCACACCCAGTCTGAGATGACCTGGTCTTTTATGTTGACCACGTTAGTGACATAGGGGTTATCTTCGCCGTTCCAGTCTCTTGTCGTCACGGCTGTCACCACCGGGCTTCCTATCTGCATATCCTGTATGGAGGGGGGGAATTCAAGATCAAAGGCGCCGCCACAATTGAAGATGTCATTCACGGCGCCGACTGCGCTCCTGCCCCAGTCGACGCCTTGCAGGGGACTTTCAATGGTCACTATTGAATGGACGTGTTGACGGACAAATGGATCGCTGGCCGCCGCGTACAGGGCTACCACACCTCCCTGGCTGTGCGCGATGATGTCAAAAGTCTCGTCTTCCGTCACGCGAGCGTCGTCAATCAAGGTCCTCAAGCGGGACGCAGACTCCGCAATTGGCGCCGTTGTGTCAGACTTCTCGTATGCGACCCGCCTGTCAGACCTGTAGCTAAATAGAAGAATCTCGCTCAGCAGTATGTCGTTCTTCTCCACAGGATGAGGAACAACTCTGTAGTCCAGGTCAGTCTGCAGCCACTGGTAGATCTCGGCAAAGGTAATGGCGGGGTCCGTAGAGCAGATGCCCGCCACCAGGATGACGCGCCGCCGCTCGCCGCGGCCGTCACCGGGCCCGCTGGCGGCGGCAGGCCAGGCCTGGACTAGCACCGCGGCACCAGCGAGCACCCACAGCAGGAGAAGCACAACCGGCAACTGGCGCGACGCGAGCCCTCTCATCGTCAAGTGGTATCCATGTGTGTAGCCCTCACGGCACTTCGTACACTATGGCGACGCCGCCAAAGTAGGACTCACCGGTATTGCCTACCAGTGCGTGGACAACACCCTTGGTTGGGCCTGTCCCCGGAAGGAACCCCGGGAGACCGACTTCACCGACCTGGTGGCCATCATTTGGGTCAGACCGCAGGCCGTTCGGCAGTGTGTCAAGGAAGGGTATGCTGACATATTCGAACGTTGAGCAAGCGACAACCTGCCCGGCATTTGGACCCACCAGAGCCAGGCTCACGCTATTGTTTTGGCACGCTATTGCGGCAGACAGGTCGCTGAGCACGCTGCCGGTCGGCAGCGCAAAATACAGTTTACGGTTGCCTGCCCTCAGCGCCAGCGCAATCCGGTTGGCGCTTGGAAAGCCCCAGTGGTAATACCCGATGCTACCTTCATCAATTCGCCCCTCAGCAGCTCCTGCTACCGTTGCCGCATGGCCAAGCGCGCGGGCAAGCACAGATTTCCAGTCCTGGTCCGGCTCAGGGCTGTCCGGATAGTTTCGATACAGGATCTCAGAAACCAAACGGGTCTTCGGCAAGTACGCAACGAGCCAGCCATCGGCATCGGCGTACACGGTCAATTCGACTCGCATATACCCTGCTCCATTCACAGCTATACGTGGTTCACTGAACTGGCCAATAACGTAGTTGGCCCCGGCCAGGGTCATGCCGGTGAAAAGGTCCCTGACCAGGTTGTCCGTGTTCACCGAACCAGCCGGGAACTTGATGTAGGCGCTCATGCCGGCCTCGCCGTCCGGGAAGCCAGGTCCCCCCTGGGCCAGGGCTGGGCGTGCCAGTACGAGGTTGAAGCTGCTGGCCAAGTTGCCATCGGCCTTCGGGTCACGGCCTGCCTGGGAAAGCCACAGGGGAATCATGGCAACGAGAGCAGCTAATGAGAGCCCCAGGGCTACCAGCAACAAGCGCCTCTTGATGCCCACGACTGACCTCCCTGCTGCCAATTAGTTGTTTTTAAACTGGCGAAATGCTGCGGAAGACGGCTGCATTCTACCGCTCAGCGGGGGTAAGCACAACGACTCCAACGCCCGGAAAGGCACCTTTTCACACGCCTACAAACACCCTACAATACCCCCGATGCTACACCACACCTTTCTGCACCTGCCCGGCGTGGGCCAGGCCACGGAGCGCTGGCTCTGGGAGCAGGGTATCGCCACCTGGGAGGACTTCCTGGCGGCGCCACCCTCTGCCCCGGGCCGCTTCAACGTCGCCGACCTGGCCGGGGCCCTGCGCCAGTGCCAGGAACGGTCCGCTGCTCAAGACGCCGCCTACTTCCATCGCCTGCTGCCCGGCGGCGAGCGCTGGCGCCTGTTCCCCGACTTCCCCGGCCGCGTCGCCTATCTGGACATCGAGACCACTGGCGTTGCGCCGCCCCATAGCCACATTACCTTGGTGGGGGTCTATGACGGCAGGGAGTACCGCCCCTTCGTGCGCGGCTGGAACCTGGAGCAGCTTCCTAACGAGCTACGCCACTACTCCTTGCTGGTGACCTACAACGGCCTGCGCTTCGACGGGCCCTTCATCGAGGCGGAGATGGGGCCGGTCCTGGCGCACCTGGGCCACCTGGACCTCATGTACCCCCTGCGGCGTCTGGACTACCGAGGCGGGCTGAAGGGCATTGAGCGGCAACTGGGGCTGGACCGGCACCCCGACCTGGATGGCCTGGAGGGGTACGACGCGGTGCTGCTGTGGCAGGAGTACCAGAAGGGCAACGAGGGCGCCCTGGATACCCTTATCCGCTACAACGCCGAGGACGTGGCCGCCCTGCCGATACTGGCCGCCGTGGTCTACAACCGGCTGGCGGAGATGCTGCCTCTGGTGGTGCCCGCGCTGCCCCAGGAGTCCCAGCGGCCGTCCCTGGACCTGCCCTACGACGTTGAGATGGTGCATCGGCTCAAGCGTCGCCGCCAGGAGCAGTCCTGGCGTTCCCTCTACGTGTGGGGCGCAGTGCCAGAGTAGCGCCGGTGCTTAGCCCGAGAAACAAGTTCTTGTTGGCAGAGGGCTCCTGCACCGCAGCCTGAAGGCTGCGGCATGATGCCGCCCCGTTTACGGGGCGGTCGCACAGCGCCACTGAAAACAGCAACATATTAGGTTCTGTTGACATTTTGCCGTTTCTTCCGCTCGTGGTGAGCTTGTCGAACCATGAGCGGAAGGCCGCTGGACCCGCTCGCCCTTCGAGAGCCTCAGGATGAGCGGACAATGTCAACAGAACCTAGTCGGACTAAGCACTGGGACAAAGGCTCGATTGACACCGCCCCGGGCTTACGCTAGCCTAGTGCTAACCTGGCGGAGCCTGTCCGTAGCGGCTGCGTGGCAAGCACCAAAATCGGAAGGAGTAGGTATGGCCAGCTACAAGTGGATCCTTTACGGGACGCAGGACGAGGGCACCATCGCCAAAATCACGCTCAACCGCCCGGAGCGACGGAATGCTCAACACGAGCCGCTGCTGCGGGAGGTGAACGACGCCTTCCTGAAAGCCGAAGCCGATCCAAACGTCAGGGTCGTGATCCTGACTGGCGCTGGCCCCTCATTCTCCTCGGGGCACGACCTGGGCAGCCCCGAGGCCATCGAGTGGCGGGAGCAGCACCCGCGGAAGCCCGGCGCCGAGGCCCGCTACCGCCACGAGTTGGAGGTCTTCCTGGGCTTCTCCCGCCGCTGGCGCGACCTGACCAAGATCACCATCGCCCAGGTCCAGGGCTACTGCGTGGCCGCGGGCCTGATGCTGGCCTGGCCCTGCGACCTCATCATTGCCGCTGAGGACGCCAAGTTTGGCGACCCCGTCCCGGTGCGCCTGGGCCTGCCCGGCGTCGAGTACTTCGGGCACCCCTGGGAGTTCGGCGCCCGCAAGGCCAAGGAGCTGCTCCTGCTGGGCGACACCATTGACGCCAAGAAGGCCGAGCAGATCGGCATGGTCAACAAGGTGGTCCCCGTGGACAAGCTGGAGGAGGAGACCCTGGCCATCGCTCGCCGCGTCGCCAAGCTGGACACCTCGGCCGCGCTGTGGGTCAAGCAGGCGGTGAACGTCACCCAGGACATGCAGGGCATGTGGAATGCCATGCAGACGGTGCTGTGGATCCACAACCTGGGCCACGCCCATCACGGCGAGCTGACCGGCGGCAAGCAGGCGTCGTCGGCCAACATGCGCGAGGGCAAGGTCTCCGAGTGGACCCGCAAGGCCGATGTCGCCGCTGGAAGGCAGGCAGGCATCTAGCAGCTCGCTGAAAAAGGAGAGTGCAGAGCAACTGTCTTGCATGTCAAGAGGTAAGGGCATGATGGGGTTGCCATCTGGTGTGGTGTTTGAGCAT
>JACQUK010000146.1 GCA_016210325.1 Chloroflexota bacterium | reverse complement strand
TCGATGGAGAGCCGCATGACGGTCTGCAACATGTCCATCGAGGCCGGCGCGCGCGCCGGGATGATCGCCCCGGACGACACCACCTTCGTGTACATGGAAGGCCGCATGACGGTCTGCAACATGTCCATCGAGGCCGGCGCGCGGGCGGGCATGGTAGCCCCCGATGAGGCAACCTTCGCTTACCTCCAGGGCCGCCCCCACGCGCCCCAGGGCGAGGCGTGGGGGGAAGCGGTGGAGCGCTGGAAGGCCCTCCGCACCGACCCCGGTGCCACGTATGACCGCGTGGTGGTCATCAAGGCGGCAGAGTTGCAACCTTTCGTGACCTGGGGCACCAACCCCGGCATGGTGGCCCTGGTCACGGGGCGCGTCCCCGACCCCGCCTCCTTCGCGTCCCCCGCCGACCGCAGCGCTGCGGAGCGGGCGCTGGAGTACATGGGGCTGGAGCCCAACGTACCCATCCAGAGCATCCGCCTCAATCGGGTGTTCATCGGCTCCTGCACCAATTCCCGCATTGAGGACCTGCGGGCCGCTGCGGCGGTGGTTAAGGGTCGCAAGGTGGACCCCAAGGTCAACGCCATGGTGGTGCCCGGCTCCATGCAGGTGAAACGCCAGGCCGAGGCCGAGGGGCTGGACCGCGTGTTCAAGGACGCCGGCTTCGACTGGCGCGAGGCGGGCTGCTCCATGTGCCTGGGCATGAACCCCGACATCCTCCAGCCGGGGGAGCGCTGCGCCTCTACCTCCAACCGCAACTTCGAAGGGCGCCAGGGCAAGGGCGGGCGGACCCACCTGGTGAGCCCCCAAATGGCCGCCGCGGCCGCTATCGCCGGCCACTTCGTGGACATCCGGGAGTGGAAGTAGACCGCTCATGGTCCGATCCCGACAGGTCGGGACTCACCATGAGCGGCAAAGAGAGCAGGAGCACAGGAAGGAAGCAATCCCGCTCGCCCTTCGACACGCTCAGGGCGAGCGGGCAGAAGCGGAGGACCCATGCAGCCCTTCACCAAGCACACCGGCATCGTGGCGCACATGGACCGGGTCAACGTAGACACCGACCAGATCATCCCCAAGCAGTTCCTGAAGCGCGTTGAGCGGACGGGCTTCGGCCAGTTCCTCTTCTTCGACTGGCGCTTCAAGGCCGACGGCACGCCCAACCCGGACTTTATCCTGAACAGGCCGGGCTATCAGGGCGCCTCGGTGCTGGCAGCAGGCCGCAACTTCGGCTCCGGCTCCTCGCGCGAGCACGCGCCGTGGGCGCTGCTGGAGTACGGCTTCCGCTGCATCATCGCCCCTAGCTTCGCCGACATCTTCTACAACAACTGCTTCCAGAACGGGGTCCTGCCGGTGGTCCTGCCAGAGGAAGTCGTGCAGCGCATCATCGCCAGGGCAGAGGCCAGCCCAGGCTACCGCCTGACGGTGGACCTGGCGGCCCAGCGTGTGTGGGACGACGGGGAGAAGATAGCAGCCTCCTTTGAGATTGACCCCTTCCGCAAGCACTGCCTGCTGAACGGGCTGGACGACATTAGCCTGACGTTGCAGCACGGGAACAAGATAGCGGCCTACGAGCGGGGCCACGCGCCGCCTTCTTTCGCGCAGCGGTGAGTCCCGACTTGTCGGGAACGAACCATGAGCGGATGGTGCCTGCGTAGCTGCCAGGCAGCTACGTCTGGGCTGGCTTGCGCGCCCGCACAAAGGCACTGGTGAACCGAGCCACAGCTTGCTCCAACACCTCGGCAGGAAGGTGGGCCACCCCCTTCCAGGCGTCGGTGCCCTGCACATCGCTGAGGGAGTAGGTGCGCGTCGTCTCGATGCTAATCGCCTCGAAGCCCGCCATCCGCAGCTTCTCCGTGTAGGCCGCGTCACTCATGGCGCCAGCGATGCAGCCCGCCCACGCCTCGATGTCCCGCCGAAGGGCTTCCGGCACCTCGCCCCGGACAACGATGTCGGAGATAGCCAGCCGGCCGCCCGGCTTGAGCACCCGGAAGGCCTCCCGGAGCACCCGGTCCTTGTCGGGCGAGAGGTTGACCACACAGTTACTGATGACAACGTCCACCGAGGAGTCGGGCAAGGGGATGTCCTCCATGACGCCCTTCAGGAACTCGGCGTTGGTGACCCGTGCAAGCTTCTGGTTACGGCGGGCCATAGTCAGCATTTCGTCGGTCATGTCCAGGCCGTAGGCCTTCCCTGTAGGACCTACCCTGCGGGCCGAAAGGAGCACGTCCAGCCCGGCGCCGCTGCCCAGGTCCAGGACGGCCTCTCCGGGGCGTAGCTCGGCCAGGGCCGTGGGGTTGCCGCACCCCAGGGAGAGGAGGCTGGCCTCCGTCGGCAGCCACCCTATCTCTTGCTGCCCGTAGAGCTCCCTGGTCACCGGGTCGCTGCTGCCACAACACCCGGCCCCGGCCGACCTGGCCTGCTGGGCGTAGCGCTCCCGCACCGCCTCGCGAATGTCCTTGGGAGTAGTCATGGCCTCACCTCCTGCGCCTGGATGCGTTCGATGAATTGGCGTAGCCGGTTGATAGCCTCCCAGTTAGGGTAGTAGTAGGCCCAGGGCCCTCGCTTCTTGCAGCGGACCAGCCCGGCGCTCTTCAGCACGCCCAGGTGATGGGAGATGGTGGGCTGGCTGAGGGGGAAGGCCGCCACCAGGTGACAGACGCAGACCTCGCCGGCGTAGCGGCACAGCACAGCCAGGAGCTGCACCCGGGTCTTGTCCGCTAGGGCGTGGCAAAGAGCGGCCCAGGTCTCGACATCCTGCTCTTCAAGAGGCAGGGCCAAGGTGTCGCAGCAGCCCCCTATGGGCAGGCTCCCTGGTTTCTGGGCCACGGCCTCAGGCTCCATTGATGTATCGACAACTATCTATATAATAGCACCAGCTTGTTGCTTGTCAAGGCAGCCTTGCTTCGGAAGGTCGCTGTGACTGTCAACGAGGTGACCATGTTGGAGGTCAACATTGATACTGGCATTCAGTAAGCCGGGATCCTGACAACCCGGCCTGGCGCAGGTTAGTAGCCCTCAGGCCGCACCAGGCATCTCCGGCGTAGTGGTGCGAGGCCAGTGTGGCTGGCCTGTGGGGACAGTACACGAACTTTCTGCGGCCAGACCTGGTGCCAGGCTAAGGAAACTCTTGAGCAGCGCTTTATGACCGACAGGTCTGGGCCAGCGCAAGCACCAAGGCAAAGCAGGGACTCTGCTATCAGTGTCCTAAGTGGTCGTCTGGGGTTTGAATTGTATCCCCAGGCTCTGGCTCAAGTATTCCTTTAGGACATAAACCCTGATATTGTTCATTGCAAGCTCTGGAGGGGCCAACAACGTGTACACATTATGTCCTTGCTGGTCGTTGCCGATGTGTAGGGTTCTTTCTTGTCCGGCTAAATCACGAACCTTTGCACCGCTGGTGAGGTTGCATTCCCAGCAAACGATGGCCGCAAGGCGACCAAATGTGTGGTCTTTGAATTCGTGGGTTAGTGCCTTTTTGAATTCGACATACCGAAGGTTTCCCTTCTGCAATCCTCCTTCTCCCGAACCTAGTACACTCAAAGCGTCTATACCACGGCCAGTGCTATAGTCCACAATACTGAATTCGAAAAGCCCGGGCACAAGGGCGGTCACCACAGAGAAAAGCGCTAGGACTTCCGCCTCTTGGCGAGGTTCCAGGAGGGTGATCGTAGCAGGTTTTTTCTGTTGGAACTCACCTACCCGTTTCTTCTTAGCGAATTCGTACCTTTTCTCGACGTCCGACCTCTCGTCCTCCTGGGTGCGGTCTATCACACTGCGTTCTTTGGTGGACTCTATTTCCTCCTCGTAGGCCTTATATTCCGGGCTGGCTTTGATGCGTGTCTTGAAGATTCTTTCCACGGTTTCACGAACCTTCGCCAAGAAGACACGGTCGGTATTCCCGATACTCGCCCTGTTTGCGGTCAGTCCAAAATCCTGACAATTTACGAAAGCATGGTATAGCGTCCATTCGCTCTTTTCTGCGACCCACTCATTAACGCGCTGGCTAGAGGGTAACGGAATGAAGTCTTTGCAAACGTACACACCATATCGATCGGCCACGGTGTAATGCCATTTCTCGGGTGGTCTGCCTGGCCTTTTCAACATGGGGTTGTATTGTCTCTTTATTGAGTCGCCCTCAATGTAAAATACGATGTCAAGGTTGCTACTTGGATAGCCTTCTATTGGCTCAGAAGGAAACGACCACTTCCTTACATAGTACCTCGACCACGTATCTTGGTGCGCGTTCTGTAACTGCTTTGGGTTGCCCGACTCTTTCGGGAATACATGCCCAAAATGGATAGTTTCTGGGTCTATCTTCCCGAGGCCCTGCAGCTTCATAACCTTGTTCTTATGAGATTCGATGTTCTTACGAGATTCGATATCAAGTTCAAGCTCAATAGACCCGAACTTCGTAAACCATAGCACATAGTCCTTCAAGCTCTCGTGCCGGAAGTCTTCCTTGCTTTGGATATGGTAACCATATATGGTTACCTCAGTGAAGGTGGGCTTATCGTGTGTTTGTTCCTCAGCGTACTCATATTGCGGTAGTTTGCCTTGCATCAAGGTGTTGATGGGTTCCTTCATCTCTGCAATGACATGCCACTTGCTGCCGCCCGATTGCTTCGACACACTCTCCACTTCGAGCAGCCTACACTTCCAATAGGTCTTTGTCCCGTGTCCTTTCTCACCTATCCGGTCGCCCAGCTTCCTGCCGAACTTGTCCTTCTGCGGGTCTGAGGAGTCCGCTAAGTTCCAAAACGCTGTGAAGCGGTCTTTGGACAGACCAATGCCGTTATCTCGTATCTTGAGAACTAGCTCCTTGTCAACCCGTGTTGCATCCTCGTGCACAGTGACCTCAATCTCAGTGGCACCCCAGTCAAGGGCATTGCTTATGGCTTCCCGTAGGACTTCCCTCGGGTCTGTGAAGTTCTCGACTATTTCCAGAAAGGACTTTGATTCCTTTACCTCTGGAGTCCCTACTTTGCGGTCAGCGATGTCCATAGTCAGCCTCCCATCTGTTCTTGCGACGCGCCCCTGCCTTCGTAACCCCTTACCCCACCGCGTCCCGCACGGCCCACACGTTGGCCTCGGGCGCAGTGGGCACGTAGGTGCAGCCGGTGCCCAGCATCCAGCCGGCGCTGCCCATCTCGCGCCGCAGGGCGGGGACCCGTAGCGCGAGCTGCTGGGGCACGGCGTTCACCAGAGCGTCGCGGTGGGGAATGCCACCCACCACACACTTGCCGGTCAGCCCCCTCCCCTGCTTCAGCGACGGGTTGCCCTGGCCGTATGCATCCCAGTTGAAGGCGTGCACGGGGTAGTCCTTCAGGGCGGCCAGCATGTTGCGGTCGCGGCAGACGTGCAGCAGGTTGAAGGAGGCGCCGGCGACAGCCTGGAGCACCCGCAGGTCGTAGGGACGGGCCCAGCGCTGGTACTCCACGTCGGTAAGGCGGTCGTAGGTGCCCCAGGTGGTGGTGGCGAAGAAGAGGCCGCTGGCCCCTGCGTCCAGGCAGGCCCGGGCGTAGCGAGAGAAAGTGTCGGTAACAGCCTCCATCGCCGGAGCCACCGCATCCCAGTGCTCGCGCAGGTGCCCCAGCATGGTCTCGTGGTCCTTAGTCAGGGCAGCAGCGATGGCCAGCGGCGTAAACACCGTCATGAGGACTGGCGCCTCGCCCTTCACCCCCGCGACGACCGCTCTGAGGGCTTCCAGGTGCTGGCCCAGCACGCCTTTGTGGATGTCGAGGGGCTGCACCCGCTCCCAGTCCTTCGGCTGCTGCACCGGATAGGACACCCGCTCCGGCTGCCGGGTGAGGTCGGTGCCGTAGCGGAAGCGGGCGCCCCAGTCCTCCACGTGGTACTGGGCGCGAGGGTTCAGCTTCACGAAGTCCCAGTCGTACTGGCGCTGGTAGGCCAGCATGGCCTCTACAAGGCCCCCGGCTATCTGCTCCTCGGCGAAGAAGTGGCGCCACATACTGACTGGCAGTCGGTCCACCGGCTTCCCCTGGAGGGCAGCGGCCACCCGTTCCCCGTGGGTCATTTGCGCTGGCATCCTTCACCCCTTCCTGGCTACACGTGGCCACACCATGTCCGCGCACCAAGAAACTACCTCAAGAAGGCTCTGTCTACCCCCCGCGTGAACGCGGTGGCGTCATGCCACAGCTTTATGGTCTTTGACAACCTAGCTGGATAGTTGAGGAGGCTTACCCCCCATCCTGACCTTCCCCCGCAAGCGGGGGAAGGGACCCTGCCTCTCCCCCGTGCGCGGGGGAGAGGCAGAGAGGGGGTGTTCTGAGATAGTCACTATACCCGCCACATTTTTTCGAAGTAGGACGTCATCGCCACCTCCTCGATGCTCACCCGTGGCGGCTGCGTCAGCAGCCAGCGCACCGCCTCCGCCACGTCCTCAGGCTTGAGCATGGTAGCGAAGTCGGCCTCCGTGTGGCCCACCCCGCGGCGCGCCATGGGTGTGTCGATGTTGCTGGGACAGAGGGCGTGGACACGGATGCCGTACTCGTGAACGGCGTTGGCCAGCACCCTGGTCAAGCCCATGAGACCGAGCTTGGAGGCGACATAGGCACCGGTGCCAGGGAAGGCCCTGGAGCTGTAGATACTGGTGGAAAGCAGGTTCAGGATGATGCCAGAGCGCTGCTCCATCATGGTGGGCAGCACAGCCCGGATGCACAGGAAGGCCCCGCGCAGGTTGGTGGCAATGATGTCGTCAAACGCGGCGACGTCCTGCCACTCGTCCGTGGGCCGCTGAGACCGGTAGTGGCTGCTGGCGCGGGCGGCGTTGTTGACCAGCACGTGGACGCCGCCGAAGGCCTTGAGCGTTTCCTGCACCAGCCGCTCCACGTCCTGGTCGCGAGTCACGTCCGTGGGCACCGCCAGGGCCTCGCCGCCAGCCTGCCCGATCCTGGCCACGGTGCCTTCCAGGGCATCGCGGCGGCGCCCTGCCACCACGATCTTGGCCCCTTCACCCGCCAGGGCCAGGGCGGTGGCCGCGCCGATACCAGTGCCACCCCCGGTAATGATGGCCACCTTGCCACGAAGCTCCACCGGATGCCTCCTGTCCCAGAGGCCACTCAGGGACCCAGTCCCGACTGCCCCTCACGTGTATGAGACCGGTGTTACACCCGCCACGGCTCCGAGAAATAGGGCATCATCGCCACCTGCTCGATGTTGACCCGGTCGGGGCGAGTCACCAGCCAGCGCACCGCTTCGCCCACGTCCTCCGGTTGCATCATCCTGGCCAGGAGCTCCGGCGGGCGGACGCCCAGCTTGCGCGTCATGGGCGTGTCCGTGTTGCCCGGGCACAAGGCGTGTACGCGGATGCCGTACTGGTGGACCGCGGTCGCCAGCGACCTCGTTGCCCCCAGGAGCCCCATCTTGGAGGCGATGTAGGAACCTGTGCCCGGGCTGGCCCTGGAGCTGTACATGCCGGCGGAGAGGATGTTGAGAATGACCCCGGAGCGCTGCTTCACCATCGTGGGCAGGGCGGCACGGATGCACAGGAAGGGGCCCCGCAGGTTGGTGGCGATGATGTCATCCCACTCGGCGATGTCGTACCACTCCTCAAGCGGGTCCCCCACCAGGTGGTGGGTGCCGTTGCGGCCGGCGTTGTTGACCAGCACGTCCAGGCGCCCATAGGTCTGCAACGCGACCTGGACCAGCCTGTCGGCCTCCCCGTCTTGCCGGAGGTCAGCAGCCACGACCTTCGCCTGACCGCCCTCTCCGGCTATCCTGGACGCGACCTCTTCCAGGGGCTCACGGCGCCGCCCGGACAGCACCACGCTGGCCCGTTCGCGTGCCAGGGCCACGGCGATGGCCCCGCCTATCCCTGTGCCCGCTCCGGTGACAATGGCCACCTTGCCCTTCAGGTCCATCGGCTCCCTCCCATAATCTGGCGCCTGTCTGCAAGAATCCTCAAGACAACAGTCCATGAGACCCTTCGCCCCGACCCGTCGGGACTCAGGGTGACAGCTCACGTGTGTCATTCTTCGCCCGCCTTCGGCGGCCTCAGAATCTCATGTGCCGATTCCCGCAACCAGCCTCTAGTTGCGCCAAGACTCGTCGAAGTACGGCATCACCGCGATGTCCTCGATGTTCACCCGCGGCGGCTGCGTCACCAGCCAGCGCACCGCCTCCCCTATGTCCTCGGGCTGCGCCATCTGGACCAACTGCTCCTTGGTCCTGCGGGTAGCCCAGTTGGGGGTGGCGATGTTGCCTGGCATGACGGCGTGGACACGGATGCCATACTCGTGGACCTCGTTGGCCAGCACCCGGGTCACGCCCCACAGCCCCAGCTTGGCGGCGCAGTAGGCCGAGGAGCCGGGGTGGGACTTAGGGCTGTAGACGGCGTTGGAGCAGATGTTGACCACAATGCCCTCGCGCTGGCCAATCATGGTTGGCAGCACCTCACGAATGAGCAGCAGAGGTCCCCGCAGGTTGGTGTTGATGACCCGGTCCCAGCCCTCGGTGGGCATGTCTTTGATGAGGGACCGCATCCCTGCGCTACCCCCCGCGTTGTTCACCAGCACATGGATGGTCCCGAAGGCCTTCAGCGTCTCCGCGACCAGGCGCTTGAGGTCGTCCTCCCTGGTCACATCCGTGGGGATGGCAAGGGCAGTCCCACCACCCTGCTTGATCTTCGCCACCACGCTGTTCAGGGGCTCTGGCCGCCGTGCGGCCACCACGATCTCGGCTCCTTCCTTGGCCAGGGCCAGGGCGATGCCCTGCCCAAGGCCTGTCCCACCACCAGTGACGATAGCCACCTTCCCTTTGAGCTCCATCGCGTTCCTCCTGTATTAGTTGCGCCAGGACTCGTCGAAGAAGGGCATCACCGTCAGGTCTTCTATGTTCACGCGCGGCGGCTGCGTCACCAGCCAGCGCACCGCCTCTCCCAGGTCCTCGGGCAATGCCATCTTGTCCAACTCCTCTGCTGTGCGGCGGTCACCCCAGATGGGTGTCTTGAAGTTCCCAGGCATGACGGCATGGACGCGGATGCCGTACTCGTGGACCTCGTTGGCCAGCACCCGGGTCACACCCCACAGACCCAGCTTGGCGGCGCAGTAGGCCGAGGAGCCGGGGTGCGACTTGGCGCTGAAGACGATGTTGGAGCAGATGTTGACCACGGCGCCTTCGCGCTGCTCTATCATTGCGGGCAGGACCTCCCGGATAAGCAACAGCGCTCCCCGCAGGTTGGTATTCACGACCCTGTCCCAGCCCTCGTTGGGCATGTCTTTGATGAGGAACCGCCCGCCAGTACCCCCGCCAGCGTTGTTCACCAGCACGTGGACGGTCCCGAACGCCTTGAGCGTCTCCCCCACCAGGCGCTTGATCTGGTCCTCTCTGGTCACATCCGTGGGGATAGCGAGAGCAGTCCTGCCACCCTGCTTGATCTTCGCCACCACGCTGTTCAGAGGCTCAGGCCGCCGCCCGGCCACCACGATCTTGGCCCCCTCCTTGGCCAGGGCCAGGGCGATGCCCTCCCCCAACCCAGTCCCACCCCCGGTCACGGTGGCTACCATGCCCCTGAGGTCCATCTCGCTCTCCGTGCCATTTTAGTTGCGCCAGGACACGTCGAAAAAGGGCATA
>JACQUK010000138.1 GCA_016210325.1 Chloroflexota bacterium | reverse complement strand
GTTCGAATCCCCTTTGGCCCGCCTACCAAGACTCGAACCCTGGGGTTAGCGAGGTAGGGTAAAAGTCTTCTCGAAAGTCCGAAGCTGTGTTTTACCTTTTGTCCACAATGGTGGGCCATAGGGGAGTCGAACTGGAGACACACTGGTCACCATGTTGTACAACAAGATAATCCTTGGGGAGCGCCAATCTGCGACACCGTGTCGTTGTCCAGGAAGGATTCGCATTACGACTCTTTCGCCCGCCCAGGTCTGGGTGGCCCTACTACGATGAAAGCAGAAGCTGAGTCTGGCCCCTCAAAGTACCGGTCGGTAGGGGTTAGCTGAGCAACCACTAACCAACGGCCATATGGCAGAGCGAGTGTCGCAGTCGCTTCCCAGGCGCCCTTCTTTCCTATGGGCTTAACCGACGTAGCAGGCACGTCGTAGCACCTTCGCCGCCCCAAAGCAGGTGTAGCATCGCAGATGTGAAAACCTACCGTTGGAGTATTCAAAGGAGCTAGGGCACTGCCCGGGGAGCCATCGCGCTGCTCTGTGATGCTCGCTCGGAGGTTCACGACCACGCCCAAAGGTGGCCCGGAGGCCTCTTGGTCGCCCGTGTAGCTTAGCGCCGCACTCTCCCTCATCACCATGAAAGTGGCGTCGGCTGCGTCGACTCCTCCAGCACCGTCGGAAACCGTGACAACATAGGAGTAGGATCCGGACGCTGCCAGCAATGTCCCCTGAATTGTCGCTGTGCAGTCCCCATTGTTTGCCAGCACGAGGCCTTCGGGTAGGCCCCTTGCGGCGAACTGCATCTCAGCACACTCGTTGTCCAGGTCAGCCGCCACGATGGTAACCTTCTGAATGGGGTCGGAGTACTCCCCTCTTCCCAGGTACCGGCCTGTTTGCGTCCCTCTGGGCAGCAACACTGGCGCATCGTTCACAGGATTGATGACAATGTCCACGGTGGCGGCCTCGGAGTCGGCCTTGCCGTCATTGGCCTTGTAGGTGAAGCCGTCAGGGCCGTGGTAGTCCGCCGTCGGGGTGTAGGTCACCTGGGCGCTGGTGGGGGTGAGCTGGGTCAGGGACCCCAGACTCCCGTGAGAGGGGGCCTGGACGACGGTGAAGGTCAGCGGGTCCCCGTCCACGTCGCTCCCCTCCAGGGTGATGGTCAGGGCCGTGTCTTCCTGGGTGGTCACCGCCTGGTCCTGGGCCACGGGGGCGCTGTTGACCGGGGCGACGTCGATGGTGACGACGGCCGCATCGGACTCGGCCTTGCCGTCGTTGGCCTTGTAGGTGAAGCCGTCACTGCCATGGTAGTTGTCCACCGGGGTATAGGTGAAGGAGCCATCGGCGTTCAGCGCCAGCGTACCGTGAGCAGGCCCTGTCACCAGCACCACCGTCAGCACGTCCTTGTCCGCATCCATGTCGTTCTCCAGCACACCAGGGGCGGCGATACTCAGGGCCGTATCCTCGTCAGTAGTGTAGCTATCGTTGACGGCCACGGGGACGGTGTTTTGGGGCCAAGTGGTGCCGTCCAGTTTCTCTGTCACTCCTGTCACATCGTTGCTTGTGGGCGGAGACATAATGGGAGAAAGTACCCCACTCATAGCGGAGGAATCAGAAGGTACCTGGGCAAGGGCTGGGGTTGAGGTGACACCTTCCACTCTTCCAGCTAAGACAGAAGAAGTCGGAGACAACGGAGACGTAGCTGGGGTTGAAGCGACCCCCTTCACTCCCGGGCTTGGACTGGACGTTGTGGGCGCAACGACGTCACTTGCCGGCGACTCTAGTGCCCACGAGATGCTGCTAACCACTTCGATGTGGGCAGCGACGGCATATGTTCGACTCTCTGCCAGCGCTTGCGCCGTCATGGCACTCGTGCTTAGGAACTGGACCGCGTTCGACCACCGGGCGGTGGAGCTCACCAGGGGCACAGCAACGTGCGCACGGCTCTCTGCCGGCACCTGATTGGCTGCTGCGGACCTGCTGAAAAGCTGGATCGTGTTTTTCCATTGGGTAGTGGAATTCACCAAAGGCATAACCCTATCAGTCAGTCCAGCGTTGAGCAGGCTGGCAGGAATCGATTCTCCGCTCGTGATCTCCAAGGTGCCGCCTCGATAGGGCCCACTCACGTCAAGGCCGTAGGTGACGCGCCTGGATACCGAACTGACCAGAGGTTGCACTACCCACGTGCGTGCCGGCACGCGGCTGTCTGCTTCCTTGTGAAGCAACCTGACCTCTGCCAAATCGTGCTTTGATGCCGCTTTGGGTTGGCCCTCAACGTGCCCGGCCAGCAGCGCGCGCGTCTCCAACACAGAGTACATCGCTGGTTGTTTGGGCTGACCCGCCACGTGGCCGGCCAGCAGCGCGCGGGTCTCCGTGACTGTCGCGGTGCTGATAGCTACCGCTCCGGGGCGGAGAGCCCCGGCTATGATAGCCCTCGAAGGGGTGATGGCAGCCGTTTCTGCGTTGGCCTTGTCCCCCGTGAAGGGGACAACCACAACTTGCTCCGGTGTAGCTAGATTGCTTGAAGGTGCAACACTGCTGACCTGGCGGTCCACAGGCTCACCAAGAACAGCCACGGTTTTCAGCAGCGGAGCCACCACCAGGACCGAGGGTTCTGGCCTTGCAGTCTCGGCTGTGATGCTTGTGTTGGAGGGAGTAGTTGACCCTTCGAGCCTGGCGACGGTATTGCGTAGGGGTGCTACTGTCAGAACCGACGGGTCCCATGTACTGCTTCCCGATGTCGCGTCTGCACTGGAGAGACCGGCTGAGCTGTCCAACCTGCCCACATTGTTACGCGAAGGCACGACGAGGGCCGGCATGGGAGAAGGCTGGGAACTGGAAGGCATGGCGCTGCTCGATACGGGAGCTACAGTGCTCGTGTCGGGGGTGGCGAGCGCCTTGCCCGGCAGCGTCGTGGGGCCCCCTTGAGGTATTACGGTAGTGCGCAATACCTCAAGCTGTGCCGCACGCACGACGCCTGCAATAGATAGCAACACCACCAGCAGGGTGGCGCTCGCCAAGACAAAGCGCCTCTGCCTGCGGCGTGAGAATAACATGTGGCTCCTATGCACTGTACCCTCGCGCCCTTTCCGGACCTCGGTTTTCCTGCTCATGAAGGTACACCCGCGGCGCGCTTCACATACATGGTGTCGGGAGATCGCTCGCCGCCAGGGCTAGGGCACTATGACCAGGTGTTCTACCTTCGGACTGGCAGAGCCTCCGCCTGCTGCTCTGGTGAACCAGAAGTCGGTGTTGGAGAGCCGCAGGAACCCTTGGGTGATATTCCCGAGGAACGGCACCGCAAACCGCGTCTCGGAGCTGGTCGTCGTATCAAAATACACGACCGTCTCGGATGCGTCCACAACACGGCGTAGGGCAAGTATCACGTCGCTCGCGTCTATGTCCAGAAGCTCGGAGGCATAAGAGCTGAACTCGAGAAGCTGGTTGTTGTCAGGGTCCAAGCGGATCAGCCAATTACCCGTGTTTGCTGCCATAAGAAACCAGGGCTTTCCGGAGGAGTCTACGACGGCGCGCGGCCTGAAAAGCCCTGTAGATACCGGAATCTCATAGGTCACGTACCCGTAGTAGTCCTCAGCGGCACCGATTTCCCATGCATAGTTGCCTGGCGTGTCGGTCGGCAGGACGGTCCAACGGGTCACCTCGTTGCTGGACACGTTGAGACGACCAACGTGGATGGTATAGAAAAGAGGGTAGCCTCCGGCCGAAGTGGCTAGGTCCTTGCCCCCGCTGAACCAGACCACGTCCCCCTTCACTGCCAGCACGGAGACCTGCTCCGTGGGCAGTATCCATTGGGTGATCTGGTTGCTGACGAGGTCCAGACGCCCGATCTCAGCGTCACCCGGAATGGAGAACCACATGTAGCCAGTGGCGGCATCCCGCCCGAAGAACCTGACAAGCGTGCCGGCGGGCGCCAGCACCCATTCGGTGAAATCATTGGTTGCTGGGTTGAGTCGGCCTATCTTGGCCGCACTCTGGCTAAAGTACCACACGTTGTTGCTGCCATCGATCCAGAAGATGAGAGCATCGCCACCGGCTGTAGGCACTTGCCAGCGAGTGAACCTGTTAGCGGTGGGCTCCAGCTTACCGAGAATGTCAGCGGTGGGCTCGGTGAAAAACACGTTGCCTTCGACCACCGCCATGCTGGTCCCGACAGCGCTGGTGGTAGGCCATTCCACCAAGTCATTGGTGGCAGGGTTGAGTTGGGCGATCCGGCCAGCGTCGTTTCCGGCCACCATGTGCTCCGCGAAATAGACAGCTCCACTGGACGCGTCCTTGGCTAGGCCCCAGGCGTTGTCACTGAACGTGTGCGGCACGGTCCACCGGGTGTGCGTGCCGCTGCCTGCAAAGACTGGGGTCGCCAAGCCAGCTACTACTACAATAACCACGAGCGCTGCGCCAAGCCGTGCCATTAGGGAGCGGCGACTTCTAATGATCATCACCGCGATTATCGCCAGTATCCCAAGGCTGGCCATGACCGAACCCAAGAGAAGCAACGGGAACCCGCTCCCTCCTGCGTGGGATGGTGTCACCACCGCAGACTGGGGCAGCACGTTGGAAGTCACTGCTTCCACACTGCTTTGCGCCGGTAGAGCCTCTTGGGTTGACGGCACGGCACTGCCGACTACCGGCGACACGGGCAAGCCCAAGGCAGTCTGGTCGCCAACAACGGCATTGCCCAAACCAGGGCTGGCTGTCTCCTGGTGGTTCAACCACCAGGTCGGAGCCGCCACTGCCAGTAGCAGCAACAGCAATACCGCAGCGACTAACCCCGCGTAGATCCTCGCCTGTTTTCTGAGAATCGAAGTAGCCATTGCCTCACCTCACCGATGATGAATTCGCCGAGAAGTCGACCGACGCCTCAGGTAACCAAAGGTTCCAAACACGAGTATGGCCAGGCCCGCAACGCTAGCTGCGGACAACACCGCGAACCTCTGACCGGAGACACTTGATCCCGGAGTCGCCGGCTGGGAAGCGACGTCCGTCTTTGCGGGTGGAACCGGCTGAGTGTCGGAAGGAATAGTTCTAACGTTGGGAGCGAGCATCCTTGTCTCACTGCTAACCGAGGTCACTTGTGGCTTCAGAGCTTGAGGCGTAGGAGTGGGAGCTTGAGCAGTGGCTGGGGGTGCCAGTAGAAGCAAGAACCAGAACGTGAAGGCGACCCCGCTCAGCCACGCAAGAACGCCTAGCAGTCCCCTGCGCACGATTCCCTCCCGGACCCCAAAATGTCCTCTTCGGTGTGCGGACCGATGAGAGCAGACGCGGGCGAGGGACCACTAAACAGGTGGTCTACTCGGACACCTTCAGCAGCTACACCGGTGTAGCTGCTGAAGGGTACGTACGTCGCCTGGTAGACCATAGCGCCAGGTTCAGCGATGGAGCGGGCAGTCACTTCAATGGCCCAGACGGGTTTTGGCGCTTCCTCAAACGCGGACTCGTTGCGAAGGGAGGCATCTGCTCTCTGCGGTTGCCTCTGTACCTCGCTGAGTATTTGTAGCGCTATGATCATCGTCATCTGCCAAAAGAGGACAATTCAAACTCTTGCTGAATCTGCTTCAAAGCTAATCTAGTGGCTAAATCAGGACTTTACCCATCTCTTAACATTGCCTGAGCTCCTTTCAAGTCCCTTTGGCAAAGGATGATTCTACGCCTGCCACGGATTTTGGGCAATAGGCGGCTTTTTTGGAGAGCCTCCCGGTCGCCATGCGCGCGACGTGGCGCCCTTCTCGACGGAGATGGTGAGCTGGCCTCTTGCGCCGAGCGGAAGGCTGGCTATTGCTGGCGGTGGCGCTCGGCGCCTGGCTGCGCTTCGCCCGCCTGGGCGATTTCCACAACGCCTACTACACGGCCACCACGGCCTCATCAACGAACTGGTGGAAGCCCAGGAGCAACACGTGCTCGGCAAGCGCATGGCGCAGATGCAGAAGCTGGACCTGCTCATCCTGGACGAGGTGGGCTTCGTCCCCTTCACGCCGGAAGGCGCCCGCCTCCTCTTCCAGATCCACGCCGACCGCTACCTCCGGGGCAGCCTGCTCATCACCACCAACCTGGAGTTCGGCCGGTGGATGGAGGTGTTTGGGGATGAACGCCTGACGGGGGCGCTGCTGGACCGCCTGACGCACCGCGGCCATGTGCTGTCTCCGTTACATCCAGGGTCGCAGAGTTTCCTGGAAACCTTCATGCGTCACTGGCAGAGCGCCCAGAGCCACCAGGTTAGCGTTCCGGTCGCTCTCCAGGGTTAGGAGGGGCTTGCCCCAGCCCAGGACCTTGCAGGCGAAGGCCTCCGTCCTGCCGCCGGGAGCAGCATGAGCGATGAAGACCCGGTGGGCCAGGGTAGCTACGAAGTCGTTCCGGAGGGCCGCCAGGTCCGCCGTAGGACGGCGGTGCGAACTGCTGAACGGAGAGAGTAGCAGAAGGCGCCCCTCGGCCAGGGGAGGACGCCACTCGCTGGGAACCCGCATGTTCTCAATGCCGCGGGCTGGGCAGACCACCACCGGCTGCCGGCCTCGCAGCAATAGCCTCAGGCACTCCTTTTCCATAGGGGAGTGGAAGCCTCCGACGACGGGGACGCCGGCGTCCCGCAGGGCCCTGGCCAGGTCGTAGGTCTTGAGGATCAGGTCCCCTGGGCAGCGGACGGAGCAGAAGAGGGCGACGAACTGGTGGCGGGTCAGGAGGTCAACGTCGCCCCTGGCGGCCACAACGCTGTTGTCATCGCCTATCGCTTTGAGCTGCTCCGCCGGGTATGCCGCATCGCCCGGCCGGAGGGTTACGGTTGCGGGAGCCGAGGACCCGCGTCGCATACTACTACCGCTTGCTGGCGTGAAGGATGGTGATGCCAATAACCTCATCGCCCTCGTACCGGATGATGAC
>JACQUK010000140.1 GCA_016210325.1 Chloroflexota bacterium | reverse complement strand
CCTCGCAACCCTTCATGCCTTTCTAAGGCACTGGAACCAATGAAAATGGCGATCAGGGTGCCTATTTTCAAGACAACGACATTCTCCACGAACTTCGGGGACACCACACTAGATAGGAGGGGGCAGGCATGGGATTGAAGCAGGCGGTGACGCCTGGCACACAGGAAGCTGCGGAGTTCATTGCGAAGAGCAAGCTAGAAGACTTTCCCCAGCAGGTGGTGACTACAGCCAAGCTGCATTTCCTCGACTGCATTGGCGTCATGCTGGCGGGGCTCAGGACCTCGGCGGCGCGCATTACGGCCGAGTTTGCCCTGGACTTGGGTGACGCCGAGGAGTCCACGGTGGTCCGGTCCGGGCGGAAGGTTGGTGCGGTGGCTGCCACGTTTGCCAACGCCAGCGCTGCGGCAGTGCTGGACTACGAGGACGGCCACATGGGCAGCTTTTACCACCCCGCCTCCGTGGTGGTGCCACCAACCCTGGCAGTGGCCGAGCGAGAGAACAGCCCAGGCCGGAGCTTGCTGGAGGCGACCGTCGTAGCCTACGAGGTGGGCCTGCGCTGTGGCCTGACGCTACGGCGGCGAGGCGGCGCGCATTCCACTGGAGCCATGGGGGCATTCAGCGCCGCCGCCGGCGCTGCGAAGCTGCTTGGTCTGGACAAGGAGCGGACCGCCGAGGCTCTGGGCGTCGTGGGTAGCACATATCCTGTCGCCTTCGGCCAGTTCACCGCTTCGCTAGGCCCTATGGTCAAGGAGAGCATCGGGTGGGGCGCCACCGCAGGGGTGGCCGCGGCCTTGCAAGCCCAGCTAGGGTTCACCGGGGGTTATTCCCCCTTGGACACTAGGACCGATGGCACCGAGCCTTTTCCCTACCACCCGTTTGACGGGAAGAACTGGGAAATCCTGAAGACCTATATCAAGCCATACCCTGCCTGCCGGATCACCCATGCTCCTCTGGATGCATTCTTCCTGCTTGCCAAAGAACATAACCTCGCTCAGGACCGCGTTGCCCGTGTGCTGGTAGAGACGTCCTTGGAGGGCGCCAGGCTGAACACCCAGCGGCCGGTGAGCATCGAACATGCCCAGTACAGCATCCCCTTTCTCATTGGGTGCGCTTTGGTGTACGGCAACGTGACCGCCACCGAGGTGGCGGAGGATCGGCTGGGCGACCCGGCGGTGCTGATGCAGGCAAGGAAGGTCTTTGTGCAGCAGAACTTCGACATGGATGCCCTGTACCCGCGACGCTATCCAGCCATCGTCCACGTCACCACCACTGATGGCAAGACCCACACCATGCAGAAGGAAACTGCCCTAGGCGACTACGACGAGCCCATGACGGCCGAGCAGGTGAAGGACAAGTTCCGTGCCAACGCCGAGCTGGTGATCGGGAAACAGCGTGCCGCGAAGGTCATCTCGCTGGTCGAGGGCCTTGAACACGTGAAGTCGGCACGGGAACTCGTGCAGCAACTGCATGTCCAAGACTCTCCGTGACCCCTGCATGGATCATGGTATGCTACAGCCTTGATGGTCGCGTGACATAACAAGTCACCTGAATGCCTCTCGGTACTACTCATACCTGAGTGCCTCGGCAGGGTAGACGTTGGCTGCCTGCCGCGCCGGGAGGAAGGTCGTCAAAAGGGAAGCCCCGTAGGCGATCACAATGACCACCACAACGCTCATCCACGGGACACGGTATACGACGCCGCCCATCTGCGAGGCTATCTCATTGACCACGTTGTACGAGAGGCCGAAGCCCAGCGAGACGCCAATGGCTATGCCCAGCAGTGCCACGAACGAAGACTCCAGCAGGAAGGAGAGCTGCACCATCTCTTTCTGAAACCCCAGGGCCCGCAGCACACCGATCTGCTGCCGGCGCTCCACCACCGAGCGGGCGGCAATCACCCCGAGAGCGGCGATACCCACCACCAGTCCCAGGCCCATGAACCCCTGGAGCAGGTTGTTGATCATGATGCTGGTGCTGGCGCTCTTGCGGATCTCCTCAGCTAGCACCTCCGCCTGCATGCCGTGTTCCAGGAAGCTGGCCTTCAACGCCCTTGCAGTAGTCTCGGCGTCAATGCCGGGTTTCAGCCGAAGCATGAAGGCGTAGGGCGGTCTTGCTCCGGACAGCAGGGTGTGAACCGTACCCTGAGAGGTGAGCACGCCCTGGCCGTAGACGGCGGTCTGCTCCAGCACGCCGATGACCCTCAATCGCTGCTGGTTCCCGGTGCGCGGCTCAGTGACCTGGAGGTACACCTCAGGCAGGGTCTCGTCCTCCAGCCAGAACCCCTCCAGGCGGAAGGGTAGCACAGGGCCGCCCACGTTGAAGTTGGTCTTGGAGGGAACAAGCATTGGGGAGACCACTGCTGTCCCCGGCTCGCTTTGAAGCGCCTGCCAGACCTGGCGAGGCGATGTGTAACCCTGGGCCGTCATGGCAAGGCCGTATGTGACACTATCGGTGTAGCCGGAGTCCACCCCCTGGATGAAGTAATCGACCGGCTCGTGCTCTGATCCATCCTGTTTCACCTTCACGCCGGCCCCTGTGAAGCTCGCAATAGCCTCGAAGTCGTCCGCAGAGACACCCTCAGCTCCCTGCAAAGCGGCGCCCAGGTCAGGAATGGGGTTGGCATAGCCAGTGGCCGCTCGGATGTGGAACCCGCCAGACAGTCGCTCTGGATCCTCAAACAGCCCAGCGATGGCGTACAGGATGAAGGCCATCACCATAAGGGTGAATACCACCAGGGAGAACATGGCCAGGGTAACCCCGGTGCGAAACCGGCTCTGCATGGGGTAGGAGACCGCCGTCTTCAAGATGGGGGGCAGGCCACGGACCCGCCCAAACACGAACACGGTGGCTGCCAGCAGCAGGTCCGAGTTGTAGATGACTGCCCAAACTGCTCCCAGGACGATCATGATGCCTGAGAGGAAGAACATCTCTATCCCTTGCTGCAACTCGGGCAGGACTCCCTCCAGGACACCGGAGGGGAGGAGCCACCATACCACCAGGCCAAGGCCGGCCACTGTGAAGGCCGCCCGCTCTGGCAGGCCCAAGCGTCTGGCCAGGAGGGGGATGCCGACGATGACCAGGGAGGTGCCGAGCATGAAGGGGGCCGCCTGTTCGCCCTGGAGGCCCAAGACAGTGAACAGCAACCCCACCATGACCATCAGTATCGTCAGGACGAGGCCCTTGATGCCCCTGCCCTCGCTGCGCGGCTCCGGGATGTCCCGGATGGCCCGAACGATGTTCAGCCTGCTCACCCTCCATGAGGACACCAGGACCACCGCCAGGGTGAACACCGTCCCCAGGGTGTAGGCGATGACTACGCTGCGCCAGTTGAAGGAGTAGACCAGCTCCAGGTCTACCTGGCCCAGGGCGGCGGCCATGATGCGGACCATGCCCCAGCCAACAACCACTCCCAAGAGGCTGCCCACAGCCGCTGCCATCAGGGCGTAGGCCGTCCCCTCAAAGGCAAATAGACGGATGATGTGGCTCCGCTGAGTGCCCACGGCCCGGGCGATACCCAGCTCACGCTTGCGCTCCGCGGCCAGCATGACAAAGATCAGGAAAATGAGCAGGATGCCGGCCGCAATGGAGAACTGGCCAAAGAGGAGGAAGATGGAAGAGAACATGCTCCCCACCTCGTTGGCCTCGTCAAGCACCTCCTGCTTCACTGGAGCTGCCTTGAGGCCAGTGCCCTCCAGGATGGGCTTGAGGCTGGAGACCACCGCCTCGGTGTGCCTGGCACCGCGAATGGCATCGCCCTGGTTGGTTATGATGATGGAGTTGACCTTCTCGGCATTTCCCGTGAGTGCCTGGAGTCGGGCAAGTGGCATGGTCACAGACAGGTTCTGGGCGGAACTGCCTCCCTTGATATAGATGCCTGCCACGACGAGTGTGGTGGGACTGGGGCCCATGAACACTTCTATTGCGTCTCCCGTTCCCACCTCCAGTTTCCTGGCGAGCTCATCGTTCAGGTATGCCTCACCCGGTCCCAGAGTGGCCAATGAGAGGGACCGCCCCTGGGAGTCAACCAGGCGGTCGAATCCCTCCATCCATTCCTCAGCAACGCCCAGTATGCCCACCCCTGGCTCGCTCAGGCGAGTCACGGGAGCCACGACCGGCGCGTTTTCCTGCACCATGGGAGCGACGCCCTGAACCTCTGGGCGGGTGGAGAGAAGCTCCTGCACCCGCTGAAAGTAAGTCAGGTCAAAGTATGGCAAACGGCCCGAGACCTCCGTGTTCTCGGCCCTGACCACCACGTCTACCTCCCCCAGCCTCTCCACCGCCTGCACCCGGATGGAGTGGGTCAGCGTGTCTCCGGTGGCGAAGGAAGCCGAGAAGAGGACGGTGGCAAGCATGAGCCCCAAAACAATGAGGACTGTTTGGGCCCGCCGGCGGGGGATGTTGCGGACTGCGAGCTTTAGGATTACACGATTACGCAGGGCCACCACGCCCATGACGGCTGCGGCGCCAGCAAAGACTACTATCAAAGAGACCATGAGTTGGTTGATCGGCAAGCCGAACAGTTTCTCCATAGGGTGCCTCCAATGCCCGGTTCGTCGAGGTGACTAGGCCTTCGTTGTGCCCAGGGTCTCTGCGAAAAGGACCTCGTAGTGCTCCCGCCCGGGTGGGGAGCGGAACACGGAGACAAACTTGGAAAGTTGAGCATCGTGGTGACCGCTTTCTACCCCGGCGAGGGCCGCCTCCTTTGTGGCCCACAGACTCAGGACGAGCCCTTTGCCCTCCGGCGTGCCAAGGACATAGACGCCTTCGTAGCCTTGTAGCCTCCTCAGCTCTGGAAGGACCGACTCGGTAAAGCGTTGCAGCCCGTCGTCGCGGCTGATCCTGAGCATGTCTATCTCGAACAGCGTGACTCTGGCGTACATCCGACACCTCCAACGACGCCGGTCTTTCAGCATCCCACGGCGAGGGAAAGGGCTAGTACTTGGTTGCGAAAAAAGCGCCATACTCAACCGCTCGTGGTGAGCGGGATTGGGGCTCGCCTTGTGTACGTGGACTTACGGAACTAAGCACTAGCTTCTTCCCGGATAGAGTTCCTCGACGATTTGGCCGTCGGCCATTCGCAGAATACGGTCGGCTCTGCGTCCCACAGCGATGTCGTGTGTCACCACGACGAAGGTCTGCCCTTTCTCCTTGTTCAACCGGCACAAGAGGTCCATCACCTCGCCGGATGTCTCGCTGTCCAGGTTGCCGGTAGGCTCATCGGCCCACACGATGGCAGGGGAGTTGACCAGCGCCCTTGCAATGGTCACCCTCTGCTGTTGGCCGCCGGACATCTCCATGGGGCGTTTATGGGCCTCACCCTCCAGACCAACGAGCGAGAGGGCCACGTGGGCCCTTTCGCGTGCTGTCCTGGGCTTTGCGCCCGCTACGAGTAGGGGCAACTCCACGTTCTCTACGGCGCTGAGGACGGGCAGCAGATTGAACGCCTGGAACACAAAGCCCATTTTCTCAGCCCGGTAGCGTGTGCGCTTCCTGTCCGACATCTCATGGAGGACTACCCCGTCGAGCAGCACTTGTCCCTGGGTGATTTCGTCTAGCCCTGACAGCACATTCAGCAGGGTAGTCTTGCCACAGCCGGACGGGCCCATAATGGCCACCATCTCGCCCGGCAGAATGCTGAGGTCCACGCCTCTGAGGGCGTGGACCCTTACCTTCCCAGTGTCGTAGGTCTTGTGGACCCCAACGGCCTTCACGATGGGCTGTGTCTCTGCCTTTGGTCGCAGACCAGTAGGAAGCGCTTGCGCCCCAGTTCGGTCGCCCATCTCAGGGGCCTCCTTCTTCGAGGGCTTCGACGTGCTGCTCGTGTCCCAACCTCTCGGGAGTGAAACGGCCTGGTGTAGACCTGGACGTTCCGTTCGCTCGGTGTTATCTCGACCATCAGTTTACCTTGCCAACCACGTGTTTCCTAGCCCAAGACAAGTCCTGTGGCCCACCGCACTTCCATCCAGGGTTTCAGGTGGAGAGCAGGTCCTGCAAAATGGAACGAGGAGGAGGGGAGAATGTTGCCATTGGGAGACAGGTGGTGGTATAAGTAGCCAGACCAAGAGGAATTCCAATCCCTGTGTGAGAAACAAGGGGGGACATATGGGCGAGCTGGATGGCAAGGTGGCCATTGTTACCGGGGCGGGAAGGCTCCGTGGCATCGGGAGGGCCACCGCCCTGGCGCTGGCTGGCCTGGGCTGCGACGTGGTGGTCACGGGCTCAGGCCGCGACCCGGCAACCTTTCCTGAAGATGAACGGCGTGTCGGCTGGCGGGATGTCCACAGCGTGGCCGAGGAGGTGACGGCCATGGGGCGGCGTGCCTTGCCGCTGGTGGTTGATGTCACCAGCGCCGCGCAGGTCCAGCAGATGGTGGACCGCACGCTGGAGAGGCTCCAGCGGGTAGACATCCTGGTCAACAACGCCGCCTTCGCCCGCGGCCCCGACCGCGTGCCGATGTTGGAGCTGGACGAGGATGTCTTTCGCCGGGTGTTGGATGTGAAGGTGGTCGGGACCTTCCTGTGCACCCGGGCCGTAGCCAAGGTGTTGGTCTCCCAGGGCCAGGGGGGTCGTATTGTCAACCTGTCTTCGACTGCAGGCAAGCGCGGGTACCTCAACACCTCCGCCTACTGCGCGGCCAACGCTGCTGTCCAACTGTTCACTCAGGCAGTGGCAAAGGAGTTGGCCCCCTACCAGATCACGGTCAATACCGTGTGTCCAGGGACGACCGAGACCGCGCGCAACGACACTCTTGGGCGCGGGGAACGTTGGCAGCAGGCGATTGCGGCTATCCCATTGGGCCGTGTTGGCACCGACACCGAGATGGGCAATATCATCGCTCTGTTGTGTACCAATGCCTGTAGCTACATCACGGGACAGTCCATCAACGTGAACGGGGGCGCGGTGACGGAGCTCTAGGCCCACATGGCTTGGCTCTGGTGATATCCTGGTATTGCACCCGCTCATGGTGAGTCCCGACTTGTCCCGATTCATCGGGACTTGTCGGGATTGAACCATGAGGGGAAGTGTCCTGGGTCCGCTCACCCTGAGCTTGTCGAAGGGCGAGCGGACGATGTCAACAGAGCCACATGGCTTCTAGTCCGGGTGCTTCAACACGATGAAGACCTCGTTCAGGGGACTTTGAGAGCCGCCTGGCGTGGGCCCTCCGGCGAGCGTGTAGATGCGGTCCCCTAACGCCACTGCTCCCAGGCCGTGCCGTGCCGTCGGCATGGGTGGCATTGTCTTCCATGCGTTGGTGGCTGGGTCATATCGCTCGTTGGCGTTGAAGGTGCCCTCCACCGCCTCGCCGCCGAACACATGGATTTGCCCGTCCACTGCGGCGGCCGCTATGCCGCTCCTGGGTGTGGGAAGGGGGTCCAACCTGGTCCAGGTATCGGTCGCTGGATCATAGACCTCGTTGTCATCTAGGTTCTGGGCAAAGGTGCCAAGCCTGCCGCCGATGGCGTAGACCTTGCCCCTTACCTCGACCACGGCGAGATGGTCCCTGGGAGTGAGCATGGGGGAACGTGACCGCCAGGTGTCCGTGGCAGGATCGTACTCCTCGTTGGTGCCCACATCCCCCTGGGGGCCACGGCCTCCGATGGCGTAGATTTTCCCATCTACCACCGCTGCGCTCAGGGCGCCACGTGGGGTTGGCAGGTCGGCCTTTCGTGTCCAGGTATCCGTCTGCGAGGCATACGCCCAGACCGAGCTAATGGGCCGGAAGCTGCCATCAAACCCACCAATAAAGTAGAGCTTGCCCTCCGTGGCCACCGCTGCGGCATGGTCCACCCTCTGGGGGACTGGCGCGCGGCCCCGCCAGGTGTCCGTGGGCGGGTCGTACTCTTCATTGGCGGTGGCGCCGGGCCCGAGTCCGCCCAGGACGTGGATTCTACCGTTCAGCTCAGCGACTGCAACCTCGCTGCGGGCCGTGGGCGCGGACGCCAGGCGAGACCAGAAGCCATCGAGTGCGCGCCCCTCCAGGGGACCTGTCTTTTCTGGGCGGGTGCAGAGGAAGGCCTGTGGGCCTGCAATGCGATAGTCGTACTCCCGGCCCTGGAAGCTCAGGATGAGCCATGCGCCGGGCGTGAGGACCTGGAGGTACCCCTGGCCCGGCTCAGGACACCCCAGGCTGGTGTCCCGCCAGGTGACCTCCTGCGCACGCACGATGCGAATCTGTCCGGGGTCTCCGCCAATCTGGCGCTGGAGGTCCGCCACCGCAGTCCTGACTCCTTGATGCATGAGGCCCTCCAGCTCTGCTGCCGAAAGGGCCACGGATGGCAGATCGCCGCTGGGGGTTGGCAAAGGAGCGCTCATGGGGGTGGCCGTTGCCGTGGAACTCGTCTCTGCCGGGGTCGTGGGCACCGCCGTAGCCGTGGCTGTTGGTGTCAGGCTAGGTGTGGGAGACGCGGATGCCGGCGTGGCCGTCCCGCTGGCTGTGGGGCTGGGCGCTGGCGTCGCCTGAGGCCCTTCGCAGGCGGCGAGCAGCAACAAAGCGCTAATGCTGGTGCCAATCGTCCACCCCACCACATCCCTCATACAACTAGCATACCAGACCGGACCCGGTGCCGCCCTCTCCGAAGCTGGTCCCCGGCGAACGGAGAGCCCCAGGCATTGCCTGGGGCTCTCGGCTAAGAGCGTGGAAGGCAAGGCAAGGCCTGGGCCTTAGCCCTCGTCCCCGCCACGCCCGTGACCCCTGCCGTGGCCTCTGCCACGACCTCTGTTGTCCCTATCGTCATCGTCGTCCGCCCCACCGCGCCCATGGCCTCTGCCACGGCCCCTGTTGTCCTCATCCTCGTCGTCCTCGACCTTGAACCCTTGACCCTTAATCTCACGGGCGTGGACGATACCATCTGGTGAGACCGCGCCCTCTACCTCAACAAAGTCACCTACCTGAGGTGTCCCCTCAATCTCAAGCCCGGCGCCCTGGCTCACCTGCACCGTAAGGCCCTGAATGGTCCAGGTCCCAATGACGCCCTGGGCGGGCAAGGCCTGGACCGTGCCCTCGAACTCGATCTCCGCAACTGGTGCAGCGGCCATCGCGTTGACTGTCGTTGTCGTGGTGACAGTGTTGTCGGCTGCGTCCGGGTCAGCCTGGGCCCCTGTCACGCTGACGGTGTTGCTGAGCGCGCCCGCCGCCCCTGGCGTGACGGTGATGGTGACCAAGGCGCTGGCGCCGTTGGCCAGGTTGCCCAGGTTGCATGTCACAGTGCTGCCGCTCAGGGCGCAGCTCCCCTGGCTGAACGTGAGAGAGCCGAAGGTCACGTTGCCAGGCAGAGTATCGGTCAGGGTCACCCCCGTGGCGGCCGCGGGCCCCTTGTTGGTGACGGTGACCGTGTAGGTCAGGCCCTGGCCCACCAGCACCGGGTCGGGTGCGTCAGCCTTGGTGACCTCCAGGTCTGCGTTGACAACTTCGGCGGTGACCGTGGTAGTCTGGCTTACCGTGTTGTTCGCAGCATTGGGGTCTTGCTGGGTGGCTGCCACACTGGCCGTGTTGGTCAGCACCCCCGCAACGGTCGGCCTCACCCGGATGGTGACTATGGCGCTGGCGCCGTTGGCCAAGTTGGCCAGATTGCACGTTACGGTGCCGACACCCAGCGTACAGCCGCCCTGGCTGAAGGTGACCGAGATGAAGGTCGCGTTGGCAGGCAAGGTATCGGTCAGAGTCACCCCTGTGGCGGCCGCGGGGCCGTTGTTGGTGACGGTGACCGTATAGGTCAGGTCCTGGCCCACCAGCACCGGGTCGGGTGCGTCGGCCTTGGTCACTCTTACGTCTGCATCGGTTGGTGCTTGTAGGCTCGGGCTGGCCAGCACGCTAGCGGCCCCAAAGAGGCCGATGACGAGCATCGCGACCATGAGAAGAATCGCACGCTTGCCCATGTTCCCCCTCCCAAGTTCGGGTTCCATCCGGTTTAACGTCGCCCGATGGGAGGTGTTACACTGAGTCCGCCACTGCCCCCCTCTATGATAGGCCACTCGGTCTCCGCACCCTGCTGCTCCGACTCCGAATCGTTCTGGGCGTGGGGCTGCTTAGTGCCCATCCAACAACCCTCATCCCCTGTGTCCCCCGCTACATTGCCGGAGCCGCAGTCGCTCAGACCCTCACACCAGGACCTTCTGAAGGAAGGTGGAGACACTGCTGGCAACATGCTTTGGGTCGTCCAACCACGGCAGGTGCCCGCCAGACACGACCTCCAGCTTCGCATTGGGCATGACGTCGGCTGCCCGGCGGCCCACCTCCGGCTTTCCAAATGTGTCGTTGTCACCCCAGATGAACAGGGTCGGCTGTTTCACCTGCTCAAGCTCCCCCTTGCGCAGACTCAGCCCGTAGGCGGGGCCGGTCAGGCGCAGCACCCGCTCGATGATAGTGAGCCATCCCTCTTTGTAGGTGGGAAGCATCCCAGAGCGGAACATGCACTCCCAGTATTCCCCTGGCAGGCGCTCCATAGCCTCCTGTTTATGGCCCATGTTTCTGAATACACCCTTGACCATCTTCACGCTGGGCCGCTGGAGAGAGAACAGAATCCGGTTCAAACCCCTCACTGAAAGCAGGTGCATGAAGAAGGGGGCGCTGGTATCGAGGAGGAGGGCAGGGCAACCGACCTGTGTGATCGCGGACACCCGCTCCGGCTTCTCCTGGGCAAGCCAAAAGGTCCAGAGCCCGCCCATGGAGTTGGCCACAACGGGAATGCCCTTGAGGTGCAGAGCGTCCATGACACCATCGAGGAAGGAAACGGCATGTCGCCGAAAATCTGAGCCCCGGTAGTTGAAGCCGTCAGTGAGGCCACATCCCGGGCGGTCCACGACAAAGATGCGAAAGCCCTTCATCTCTGCCAGCAAGGGGACCCACCCTGATGCTACACCGCCGCCCCCGTGCACGAAAAGGACGGGTGGTCCTGATCCCACCTCGATGACCCTGGCGCGCAGTGGTGGTCCTGTGAGCTGGACATAATGGGAGCGGTGCTCCAGCCCATACCTTTGAAACAGGCGTCGCTCGGCAATCTCATACTCCTGGACTCTTACGTCTGTGGCCATTAGACCTCTCCTCACCCAGCCACGGTGCAGCCTCTGTGCTGAACGGCCGGCCGGACAGCGTGAGCGCCAAGACGTCGCTCCATTTACACTCCCAACTTTGGCGCTTTGCTAACGCCAAGCCATAGAAACGGGCCTACCAGCGGTGGGACGCCGGTTGACAAGGTCAGCCTCGAATGCGTTGAAGAAACATCGCCAGTAGCCCAATCCCGACAGACAAGGCCAGGATGCCGACCCATAGTTGAGCCTGTTGGATTTCACCGGTCGAAGCACCTCTATGGGCAGCGATGTTATAGACCCCGAGGAAAATTACCCAGACGCTTGCTAGCCCGGTGATGCCGCTGAGAACTTTGGACATGGTCCCCTCCTTAATCAGTATCCTGTACAACGGTTGGACGGTCGGCATTCTCCCTTTCTGAACTAGCTTGCTGTGGTAGGCGTGGGCACCTTGGCTCCCGTTCGCAGCCGCACGGCATACGTGAACATGGCCAGCAGAATGCTGGCGCCCATGATGGGCGTGAACACCTGTTTGATGATGGCCTCCTGCATGATCAGCCCCACCACGAACCCCACTACACCCACGTTCATGCCCCAGAACAGCACGTGATCGGCCCAGGGGGAGAAGCCGCGCCGCGTCTGGGACACCTCGTGCAGGAGTCCGAACAGTCCGTTGCTCAGTACCCCGATGAACATGGCATGGTCCTGGGCGAAGATAAGCCAGACGGGGATGCGCGTGAAGTCCGGCGGGTCGCCGTAAGCGCCGCTGAGATACGAGATAATGAGGTAGGTGAACAGGCCAACATTGGCCACAAGGAAAAGCGCGCTGATGGCGAACAGGCGCTCATGGCTGCCTGCCCGCCAGGCGGCACTCATGACATGGCGTCTGAGTCTCACCACGTAGATGGCGACCCCGGTAACCTCTAACGGGACGTACAACCCGATGATAATCTGATTGTTCAGCATCGCCCCCACCGTCACTACCAGCCCACCGATGAAAGGCAGCATGACTTGTGCCCACCCGGCGCGGCTGGCTGGGGACTGGGCCGAGGCGGGGTTCAGCCGCCACTCGCTGACCGCCATGCCAGCCAGGATGAGGTAGCCCACTACGAGGGGGGTAGGATGGCTGATCAGGACCTCTTCGGGCAGGAACCGCAGACCACCCTTCAGCCAGACCCCGATGATCACCCCCAGCACCGCCCCAATGGTCAGCGTAGTAGCGGCCGCCAGCAGGGCCAGGTGCGGCGTGCTGAGGCGGACGCGCCTGCTCTGGGCTACCACCCAGGCGAAGAACCCGACAATGGTGGTCAGTGTCAGGATGCCGCCACCCAGCCGTGCCGTCAGGTTGCCGCTGTAGAAGGCAACAACGTAGAACGCGATGGCGCCGGTGGCGGCCCAACTCAGCGGGCGTACTGACCGGGCCCGCCAGCCTTCCGCAGGCTGCCCTCCGGAGAAGAGCCATAGGCAGGCGGCGAAAAAGCCCAGGGTAATCCACCCCAGGGTGCCGGCGTGCACATGGGCCATAAGCGTCTTGCGGTCAAAGTCAATGACGTCTAGCCCGTTCAGAATACCGATGACTACGGTCACCAGAAAGATGACCATGGCCGCCTGCAACAGCAGCCTGACTTCGTCACTAAAGGGGCTGGCTATCTGGTCTCCCTTCGCCATCCTTTACTCTTCTCCTCGAGCCTTTGCTTGTTTCCGGAGGGTGCTCCAGCCTCGCTAGACCAGAAGCTGTCCCGAAACTGTCATTCTGAGCCCCGACTGGTCGGGGCGAAGAATCTGGGGAGGTGGCCCCGCCAAACCAGATGCTTCATCCTTCCCAAGAAGGATGAAGCATGACAACTCGGCCCCTCGGACTTTTGCAGCGAACTTTGGAGACGGGACACTAGCGGCCCTGCCCCTCTACTGCTGGTAACGACCGGAGATAGCGCCAGATAGCTCCCAACTCCTCATCGGTCATCTTCGCGAAGCTCACCCACGGCATGAACTTGGCATCCATTGCGGTGCCGTCCGGTGCCACGCCAGTGCGGAGCGTACGGATGAAGTCCTGGTCCGACCATGTGCTCAGGCGGCCCCCGGGCGTCAGGTTGGGCCCCGGCGGCGCCCCTGGCTCGGAGCTTTTGCCACCGGAGAGGTCCTTGCCGTGGCAGGCTTTGCAGCCAGCGATGGAGGCCAAGTATCCGCCGTACTCTGCGCTCACGCCCATGATTGGAGAGCTGCGCAAGGGTGCGGTGTGGTCCACAAGCTGGGCAGGCACAGGCTCACCAAAAGCGCCAATAGCCACCAGCACGCGGCCCAGCGGCTTCAGGTCGGGTTTCGGAGTTTCGCCGTCTACCGGTGGGACGGTCTTCAGATAGGCGACGACGGCACCCAGGTCCTCTCCGCTCAGGTTGTGGAAGTCCTCCGCTGGCATGACCAGCAGCCCTTTGCCCTTGGGGCTGACACCGTGGCGGATGGCCCGCACCCAGTCCTTGTCGGTATAGGTCCCAGCAATGCCGCCATGACCTGGCGTAATGTTGGGAGCGTATACCCTGCCTATCGGCGGCTCTTCAAAAATCTTGTCGCCGCCCAGGTTGGTTCCGTGGCAACCCTGGCATCCAGCGACAGCCTCCGCCAGGTGCTGGCCGCGCTGGATGGAGGCGGCATCGGAGGGGATGGCGACCGTCTCTACTCGGATGTCGTAGCTCCTGTTCACACGGGAGCGTCCCAGAAGGAGCAGGACCACCAGGACGATTACGATCACCCCCAGTAGGCCGCCCAGCCCGATGCCGAGCCACTTGAGCGCTTTCATCAGCTTGCGCATTCGAGGTCCTCCTGCATTCCTGTGCGCTGGTAGACCGGGACAAGCTCGCAGCTCTCACCCATGTGGACCAGGGCGCGCTGGTGCTGAGAGTGCCTGCACAGTAGTTGCGGCACTGTCCCGGTGTCATGGGTCTGGTGTCCTGTTCTAGGCGGGACAGGCATCACGAGGTCAGGAGGGACGAGCTATCTGGGGAGCAAGCACGGGCGAGAGAGGACGAAGACCTGGCCGGTCTTGTGGCAGGGGCCTATGCTCCAGGATTGCCCAGGCCGGCATCACGGGCCCGGAGGGCAGCCTGCACGCGGTCGGCCACCTGGAGCTTGCTCAGGATGTTGGACACGTGGTTCCGTACCGTTTTCGGGCTCAAAAAGAGGCGTCCGGAGATGTCGGCGTTGCTGAGGCCCCTGGCGATGAGGCCCAGCACCTCTTGTTCCCGCTCGGTGAGGTCCGAAAGCGCGTTTGGGGTCGGCGGGTGTTGGCGGGAGCTGAAGTAGTGCATGAGGCGGGTGGCGATAGCCGGCCCGAAGATGGCCTCGCCACTGGCTACAGCCTTGATGGCCCGGATGATCTCGGCCTGGTCTGCCCCCTTGAGGAGGTACCCTCGTGCCCCTGCCCGCATCGCAGCGAAAACCGAGCTATCGTCTTCAAACATAGTCAGCATGAGAACGGCGACAGCAGGCTGCGCGTTCAGGATGCAGCGCGTGGCCTCAATGCCGTTGATACCGGGCATCTTGATATCCATGAGGACCACGTCGGGCGAGGTGTTGGCAGCCAGGGCAATGGCCTCCTCTCCAGTGCTGGCCTCCCCGACAGCTTCAGTATCAGGCAGGGAAGTCAGGAGCGTACGCAGCCCGTCCCGGTAGACGGGGTGGTCATCTACTATGAGGACACGAATGGGACCTGTGGACTGCGTCAACTCCTGGCTGCCTCTTGCTCTGGGTGCGGAATTAGCCCCTGATGCACCCCCACAGGGATGCATACTCGTACCCGCGTTCCTTCACCGGGCACTGACTCGACAACGCAGCTCCCACCCAGCTCCTCTGCCCGCTCCTTCATGGCGGCAATACCAACTCCCGTAGTGTGGCCAGGCGGGAGACCCACACCGTCATCGGCCACATCTAACTCCAGGATGTTCTCGTCAGCGAGAGATAGCTGGACCACGCAGCTACGGGCACGCGAGTGGCGCTCCACGTTGGTCAGGGCCTCTACGGCAATGCGGTAAACTCCCACCTCCACGGCCGCGGGCAGAGGTGGCAAGTCCACTGGAAGGTCAATCCTGACCTGTACACCTTTGGACTCGGAGGGCTCGCCGCCAGGCGTTGCGGGCTGAAGCCCCCCGGCGTATTCACGCAGGGCCATCGCGAGTCCTAGCTGGTCCAGGGCCGGAGGGCGCAGTGCATATGCTAGACGACGGATGTCGGCCAGGGCCCTCTGCGTTTGGCCCTTCACATCAGCCAGCACAGCATCCGCGGCCGCAGGGTCGCGGTCCAGCAGATTGCGGGCTGCATCGAGCTTCAGGGTGATGCCACCCAGAACGGGACCGAGCCCGTCGTGCAGGTCACGTCGTAGACGGCGGCGCTCCTCCTCCCGGGAGACGACGAGCCGCTCCCGCGCCCGCCGGAGGTCCTCGGTCAGCCGCACGGTGTGGGCGACCACCCCTGTCTGGCGGGCCAGGTCGCTGAGCAGCCGCCAGTCGGCGCGGTTGAAGGCCTCCCCCGGGGATCTGGGCGCCAGCAACATCTGGCCCAGCTCTTCCCCCTGATAGACGAGAGGAAGCCTCAAGGTATCTGGGGTGGGCCGGCCGTGGGCTGCGACCACCTCCTGCTTCTGGCCTTGGCCCAGGGCAATAGCGACATAGGGTATCTTGAGGGCTTGGGCCACGGTATCCACCACCGCAGGCAAGATTGATTCCACTGGCAGGGCACCCTCCAGGCGGTGTCCAAGGCGCGTCAGCACCTTGTAGGGGTCGTCCCGCTGGCCGTACATCCACCGGTTGATGGTGTGCTGAAGGCGCTGGCGAATAGGCTGGAACAGCACCGCCACAATGCCCGCGGCCAGAAGCGAGATGCCGAGATGTCCGTGGGTCTGGAACAGGGTGCCCAGCGAGCCGATAATCAGGACGTACAGGCCGACGATGAAGGCGGTGAGGGTGGCGTACACCAGGGCCCTGTTGATGATGATGTCTATGTCAAAGAGGTGGTAGCGCAGGATTCCAAATGCTAGAGAGATTGGGAACAGAAGCGCCAGGACCGCCAGGCCGTTCATGCTGAGGAGAGGTTCCCCCAGCAACAACTGTGGCCCGAACACGAAAGTCACGCTGACACTGCTGATCATGACCATGGCGCCCAAGACCCACCGCGCCCGTCTCCGGCTCACCGGGTCCAGCGGGCCTCTAAGCTGCCACGCGGCCGCCACCAGTCCGAGTGTGGCAAACGAGACCTCCAGCGGCTCGACGGTCCGGGAGGTCCGGCCGAGCCAGTCCAGCATGCCTGCCGAGCCCGCCCACGCCACCGCGGCGTAGGCGGCAACAAACGCATAAGGTGTCGTATAGAGTGAAGGGAGAAGCCACCGCCATTTCAGGAGGTTTGCCTGAGGCCTGGGGAAGACCAGCCAGAAATGCACCAGGGCAATCCATAGGAGCAAGTAGCTCACGATGGTCGTGGCTCGGTACAGCCACAGCCCAGTGGCGCCAACAATATCGGATACCTGGAGGCCGAAAGACCATGTGGTGGCGCCCATGATCCCCGAAGCGCCCAGCAGAAGTACCCGGGCAGCGGGTTCAGCGGGGCGTCGGAAAAAGACAAACAACGCCACCAACAAGAATACACCCGCGAAGAGAACGGCACCCCATTCCCGGGCCAAGACAGCACTCAGCGGGTACCTGCCCAGCCGGATGCGCACATCCACGGTCCGCCCGTCGCGGACCACGGTATAGGTGACGGTCTGGCCCGCTTTCCATTGGAGGCGCGGCTCTCCCAGTGCGAAAATGGCCCGTGCCCATGACTCCAGGCTCCGGCCATCCACTGCTATGACCAGGTCACCGGGCTGGAGGCCATCGGGTTGCTCCCTGAGGGGTGCTACTACCACGCCCTCGGGCCTCCACGCCTTTGCCCCTGGTTGGAGGCGCGCCCCGTCGGATGGGGTGGTCCAATGGAGCCATACGAAAGCTGCGAAAAGCGTAAGGAAGAACGCAGCCGTGCATAGCACAATCCAACTCGCTGTCTCGAAGCGAGCGCTTTCTGAAGGTCCAAGAGGGGGCATGTGTGCAGGCATGGACGTGATTATACTCCTGCGCCCGCCGGAGGCGATGCCTCTCATCGCCCTGAAGGAGATATGGCGAGGGCCACTCTTGACTAGAGGTGAAGTACGCAGAGAGTGGGTGCAGTTCTGTAGGAAAGAGGCAAGTGTGGTGACAGTGGCGTACCAACCGGGTGGAAGCACGGGAACCAGGGGAGTAGGTGCTTGGCAGTGTGGCTGGAGAAGCTGTGCGAGTCCCGACTCGTCGGGACTCGCACAGCTTGTTGCCAGGGTATACAAGGTTCTTCAGGGGCAGGCCCTCTAGGTGCCAATGCCCAGCAAGACCCGTAGCTAAACGAAATGACTCAAGTGCTTCCCCAAGTGGGTCCGCTCGAGACCCCTCTTTTACCTAACGGGCACCGGCCCCGTTGTTGTGCTGGGCGAAGGCCGCATTGCAGCGAGGGCCAACCGCCGACGCAGGTACGCAAGTCGGGACGCCAATGGAAGGTCTTTGGGGCAAAAGTCGTCACAGGCCAGCAGACCTATGCATCCAAAGACCCCCTCCTCAGTACCGATCACCTCAAAGACCGCCTCCTCGGGGCGGTGGTCTCGGGGGTCCACGAGGAACCGCGCGATACGCAGCATCCCTGCCGATCCCAGAAAGTCCGGACTCATCTGGGCCATGCCACAGGCGGCAACGCAGCAACCGCACTCGATGCAGCGGTCCAGCTCGTAGATGGCTTGGGCCTGCTCATTGGACATCCGCTCCTCTTCCGCCCCAGGCTCGAAGGCGCGGTGCTGGTGGACCCAGGACTCCACCCGGCGCCCCATGTCTCTGAACCAGGTGCCGGTGTCCACCGACAGGTCGCCCACCAGCCGGAAGAAGGGTAGCGGCAGCAAGGTGACTTTGTCCGGCAGTGGCTCCGTGCGAGTGCGGCAGGCCAGCCTGGGGCGCCCGTTGACCAGCATGGCACAGGAGCCACAGACGGCCGAGCGGCACACGAAGTCAAACTGAAGGGAGGGGTCCATCTCCTCCCGTATCCTGGTGAGCGCTGTGTAGAGAGTCATCCTTGGGGTCTCCTCTACACGGAACTCTTGCAAACGAGGGACAGAGACCGGATCGAATGGGTTGTGCCGGAAGATGCGGAAGGTCAGTGTGCGCTTATCCATGGACCTTCTCCGTTCCAGCCAGGACTTGGGACTCACCGTAGCCCCGCTCTCCGGGGGGAAGCTCGGTGATGCATACTGGCTCATAGCTCAGAGCAGGGAGGTCGGCCCCGGGCGGCCAGGTAGCGAGGGTGCGTTTCAGCCAATGGGCATCATCTCGGTATGGGTGGTCCTCTCGATGGTGGCTGCCGCGGCTTTCAGTGCGCTGCAATGCTCCGTAGGCAATGCACAGCGCTAGCCGAATCATCCCCGGCAGGCGCAAGGCCAGGGCCAACTCAGGGCTGGCCCCTGCCCCGCCTGACTGGAGACCAAGCCGCCTTGCGCGATGGGACACTTCTGTGAGCTTCTCCACAGCCTCCGCCAACTCGGTCCCGTTCCGGAAAATCCCGACCTTCTCCATGAGGATGTTGGACATGCGGTTGCGCAGGTCAAAGACGTGCTCTGTGCCCCCAGCGTTCAAGCGGTGGACCCGCTCCTCCACCTGCCGACACGCCTCCTGGGCCAGGCTTGCCGCTACTCGTTCAGAGCTGGGGATGTCTAGCCACCACAGGTCTTCGGCAATGGTCTTGCCCACTACCATGCCGGCCACCAGGGTTTCAGCCACCGAGTTGCCGCCCAGGCGGTTGAAGCCGTGCAGGTCCCAGCAGGCCGCCTCTCCGGCTGCGTAGAGGCCAGCCAGGCCATAGGCACGGCCGCTGCTGTTCGTGCGCACACCCCCCATGCTGTAGTGTTGTGTGGGTCTTACCGGGATAAGCTGGTGCACCGGGTCAATGCCCAGGAAATCCCGGCAGATGGTGGCGACCTCTCGCAGGTTGGCCTCGATATGCTGTTTCCCCACGTGGCGGATGTCTAACCACAGGTGAGGCCCATAGGGGCTTTCCACTCCAAGGCCCTTGCGTATGTGCTGCACCATGCGACGGCTGACCACGTCCCTGGAGGCCAGTTCCTTCTTTGCCGGCTCGTAGTCAGGCATGAAGCGGTGCTCGTCCTTGTCCAACAGGTACCCCCCGTCACCGCGGCACGCCTCGCTGACGAGGATGTCCCCAGGGACCACCCCGGTGGGGTGAAACTGGACTGCCTCCATGTTGCCCAGGGGCACTACCCCCGTGTCCAGGGCGATAGCCATTCCCGTGCCCTCGTTGATGAGCCCGTTGGTGGAATGCCCGTAGATGCGCCCATGTCCCCCGGTGGCTATCACCGTGGCACGGGCCAGGTAGGGACGCACCTCTCCGGTGCGGAGGTCCCTGGCGACAGCCCCGTAGCAGCGCTGGCCATCGTGGACTAGGGCCACTGCCTCCATTCTGTCGTGCACTTGAATCCCCAGCTTGAGCACCTCGTTATCAAGCGCGTATACCAGGGCATGGCCGGTGCCGTCCGAGGCATAGCACGCGCGCCACTTCTTCGTGCCCCCGAAGTTGCGGGCGGCGATAAGCCCCTCTTTCTGTTGTGCTTCCTCAACCTCGTCCCCGTCGGGCAGCTTGTGCCGGCCGGCGACCACCCGACTCCAGGGGACCCCCCAGTAGGCTGCCTCCCTCACGGCCACCGGGGCCAGGGTGACAAACCGACGCGCCACGTCCTGGTCGCACCCCCAGTCGGAGCCCTTCACCGTGTCCTCAAAGTGCACGTCCGGGGAATCTCCCTGGCTCCTGGCCATGTTGCCGAGGGCAGCTTGCATCCCACCTTGCGCAGCGGTGGAGTGGGAGCGGCGAGGAGGCACCAGCGACAGCAGGATGACTTGCAAGCCGCGGGATGCCACCTGGATAGCGGTGCGCTCTCCCGCCAGGCCCGCTCCGATCACGAGGACGTCTGTGGTAATGGTCACAGTGTGCCTCCTAGCCGGTACAGGGTGACCAGGATGGCAAATCCCAAGCCGAGAACGACCGCTGTCCATGCCAGGAGTGCGCGGTGGGCCACAGGGCGCGACAGGAGGCCCCACTTGGCCGCAGCCCTGGCGAGCCCAATGGAGATGTGGCCCTCCACCAGGAGCACCAGCGGGACGTAGAACCAGAGATAGGTCTGGAACACGCGGGCACCGCTCTTGGCGGCCTCAATAGGCAGGTCAGTGGCAATAACCCAGAGGTGGATGGCTGCCAGGGCCAGGAGAGCTACGCCGCTGAGGCCCTGGAAGAGCCAGGTCCAGGTGTCCATATGGTTGATCGAGCGCATGTGATGCAGCAGTGCCCGCTGGCGGCCGAAGGCTGTAGGGACCTTCCTGGAAGCTACGAAGACATGGCCTACCAGGAAGAGGAGAAGGAAGGACCCACCGATGTGGAGCAGGTAATACCGCTCCAAGAAGCCTGCAAGGCCGTCCATAGCCCATGTTCCCAGCAGAACGCTGAACAGAAGCCCCAGATGCATTACCATGAACACGGATAGCCCCAGACCGCTGAACGTCAGCGCCAGCTCCAGGCGGCCCAGGACACGTCCAGGCTGCGCGGCCAACGCCGGCCATGCCCTTCCTGAAGGCATGCTGACAGCTTGTGAGCTGGCGGAAAGTTTCAACGGAGTGGGAATAGGCTGCGCTTGCTGCCCGAGGTTACGGAGGGCCATCTCTCCCCCCAATCTCACTTTCAGTGGGCCACTAGGCTGGGTATCCCGCCAAAGCGTGTGCACGGCCATAGCCGTTCTACTGGATCACCTGCTCCCCGCCGCCTGCCTCGGCATTTCTATCTGGGGCGCTGCCAGCCCCGGCGCTTGGGGCGAGGGCACCGGCTCCTCGGAGGCACGGAACACTCGCTCACCGGGCTTCAGGTCCAGCACGGCGCTGGCGTACTCACTGACCCTCTGGACCACCAGCACCGGGTCGGTAATCCGGCGGTACAGGTGCTCTGGCGTGTCCACGTAGGCCTCGACTCCGGCGGTAGGCAGCGGGGCCCGCTGACGGAACTCCTCGACCTCCATGGCCAGGGTGTGCTCCGACGCCTCAGCGTAGAATAGGAGCACGTAGCGGGCCACCTTCAGCCCGGCGACCCGCACGCAGCCGTAACGGGGAAGCGAGCATTGCCTGCGGTCTGCAAAGTAGCGGCATACATCTATGCCGTAGTCGCGGACCTGTTCCACGGTCTGCACCTGTTGGTCCTCGAGGCGCATGGTGCACGGGTCGCCTTGATAGATGAGCAGCTTGTCTTTCATGCTTCCATCCTCCAGCATGCGGCCATGTCAGAGCCAGTGTGCTACCTCTCCCACACTCAAGCATCGGGCAACAGCACTCACCGGTTTGCCCAGGAGGATGGGAGCACGCCCAACGATGGTAGTAGTCCTTTCCTCCACCCAGGTCATACTTAAGGATGACCACCAACCAATGTGCACCACCCTACGCAAGAGTAGCGATTGACCCCCGTAGGGCATCCCGACGTGTCCCGATTCATCGGGACACGTCGGGACGAACCTGCCCGCGGCGGACGGTCGGGTTGGGAAACCCGACCTACAGCTCGAATCGCTATTCTTGGGACCCTGCCAGCCATTTGCGCTTTGCTTCACAAGTGGATAGAATAGGCACAAGGGCTCTGGCAGCACATTGGGGGTAGACCAAGAGTGGATGCGATGAGGGTCCTTCTGGTGGACGACCATCCGGTGCTTAGGGAGGGGTTACGCAATCTCCTAAAGCACGAGCCTGACATAGAGGTGGTGGGGGAAGCGGGCGATGGTCGCGAGGCCCTCCGCCTTGTTCAGGCGCTCAAGCCTGACATTGTCCTTACCGACGTTGTGATGCCCGGCATGGGCGGCATCGAGACGACGAGACGCATCAAGGAGACCAGCCCTTCCACCGCAGTGGTCATCCTCAGCGCCTACGACGATGACCGCTACGTCCTGGGCCTTCTGGAGGCGGGAGCCGCGGGCTACCTGCTGAAGAGCGCCTCGGCCCATGAGGTGGTCCAGTCTCTGCGGGCCATCCGTGCTGGTGAATCGGTCCTCCACCCCACCGTGGCCAGCAGGGTCCTGCGAAAGGCGGTCAAGGCCGCAGCGTCCTCCGGGTCCTCCACTGACGCCGAAGGCCTGACCGCAAGGGAAATGGCGGTCCTTACGCTGGCTGCCCAGGGCAAGAGCAACAAGGAGATAGCCTGCGAGCTGTGCCTGAGCACATCTACGGTCAAGTCTCATCTCGTCAGCGTATTTGGCAAGATGGGTGTGGCCTCACGCACCGAGGCCGTCCTCAGGGCGCTCCACCTTGGCTGGGTAGAAATGCAAGACCCTGCTGAGGCTCCCCCTGTGGGAGGCTGATGGGGCTGGTGTGCCCAGCAGAGAGGTCCTCCCGCGCCCCATGAGGATAGACATCAAGTCTTAGACAGTGTCGAGCAGTCTATTGTGTAGTCTCGCAGCACGGGACCTTCGGCACGGAGAAGAGGCCCGATGAGCAAAGTGGGCCAAGCCCAAGAGTTACGCCGGAGGGAATCGCAGGCCTCTGGCCAACAAAGTGGAGTCTTCTTTGTCAGCCGAGGACTCCTGTCCCGCCGCAGAGTACACCTCTGTCTTCTCGTGGTGATCGTTGCTCTGGGCACCTTGCTCCACTACGGTGACTGGCTCCCCGTCCTGGCCGATGCCGCTGCCCGCACGCCTATCCCTCTCACCAATCGGCAGTCTCTGGAGAGGATCCTGCTGCTGCTCCCCATCATATACGCAAGTGTCGTCTTTGGAAGAAGCGGCGGGCTGACCGTGCTGGGGATAGCCACAGCCATCATGGTCCCAAGGGCACTCATGGGCCCCGGGGACCTGGTCCAAGCGCTCCTCCAGGTGGCCGGGGTCTCGGTGACGGGTGTCCTATTCCTGTCGCTGGTGGTATCGGAGCGGCGGAGGGTTGACGATGCCAGGGCCATGACTCAGCGCATCATCATGGCGCAGGAGGAGGAACGTCAACGGACCGCGCGAGGGTTGCACGATGACACCGCCCAGTCCCTCTACCTCTTGTCGCAGCGACTGGACCGCCTGGCCTCCGGCAAGGGTGGGCAAGTAGACGCGGAAGCGGCCGCTGAACTGAGGGATGTTCGAGAGCTAGCAGTGAGGACTGGCGAGGAGTTGAGGCGGATCCTGTGGGACTTGCGCCCCCGCATCCTGGATGACATGGGCCTACTGCCCGCGCTGGAATGGCTAGTTGACGAGGTCCACCGATACCACGGGATCCGCGGGAAAGTTGAGGTCCGTGGGCCTCTGCCACCCCTTTCCGCGCAGGCGCAGCTCATCATCTGGCGCATTGCCCAGGAAGCCATGCACAACGTCGTAAAACACGCGGAAGCTACCGAGGTTGGCATCTCTGTGGCGCGTGGGCACCGCTCCTTGAAGCTGCGTGTCTGGGACAATGGCAAAGGCTTTGACGCCAGGCGCCTGATGCGCCACCTCCCTCGGCAGACCAAGCTTGGTCTACTGGGGATGCAAGAGAGGGCCCGCCTCCTCGGGGGTACTCTGACTGTCCACTCGGAGCCAGGCAAAGGGACCAGCGTCTCAGTGGAGCTCCCCCTTACCAGGGACTACGAGCGTGGCCGCAGTGTGGCTGCTGCCCCACCAGCACCTTGACAGACCGTCGTGACTGGGACGGGCCTCGTCCAAGACCTTCCTCGCCAGGTCCCGCCGCCCTTCGGGTGCGACGCCGGGACAATGCCACAGGACAGGGGCCTAACCAGATGCGGGGGATCGGCTTTCCCCTATCACATCACCTATCCGGTCAAGGCGCGGCAGCGGGCTACCGATCAGTGGACGTGCGTACGTCACGAACGCGGCCGTCACAAAGCTGGCCGACGGGTCGAAGTAAGCATCAGGCAGGGTCTTCACCTGGTGAGCAACGTGCTCAAGGGGGGCCAGGCCGGTGCCGTACCGGTACTGGCTCCCCGGCTCTCGTATCAGCGTGACCATCTGGTCGCTGTGCCCTTCAAGGGCATAGCGTACCGCTTGTCGTCCCACCATTTCAGCTTCCTGGGCGTCGGTCCGCGACACGCACGCCATGAAAGAGCGCTGAAGAGTGCCCGGTTTTTCATACCTGGCCCTTACCCGCAGGTGCCGGCTCACCAGGCCAGCAAGGTATCGCCCTGGCCCATCATAGTACGGGTGCCCAAAGTCGTCGACGAACCACGGCTCCTGGTGACTCCCCAGGACGCCATGGACCCCCCGGACGTTCTCGGCTATCACCGCCACAGCGTAGCCAAACCGCGCATACGCCGCCTCTACCAAACTGAGAAAGCGGTCTTCTTCCATCGGGACTTCGGGCACGCCGATTATGTGGGGGGCATCGCGCTCGTCCCGCCTGGCCAGGGAGGCGGACGCTGCAAGCCAGCCGGCGTCGCGCCCCATGACCTCGATGATGGTGACCGGCGAGGCGCGTCCCATGGCTTCAGCATCTCGGCCAGCCCCCAGCGCGGCCAATGCTACGAAACGTGCCGCGCTGCCGAAACCTGGCGAGTGGTCAGTCAGGACAAGGTCATTGTCAATGGTCTTGGGGACGTTGATCACCGTCAGCGAGTAGTCCGCAGCGCTGGCTGCCAGGCTCAGATTGTGGCCAGTTTCCGCCGAATCGTTGCCGCCTATGATGAACAGGAAGCGTACGCCGTGCCTCGAGAGCGTGTGGAGGACTGCCGTCACGTCTTCTGGGCGTAGCCTCCGGCGCGTTGACCCCAGGGCTGCGCCTGGGGCACGGGCGATGCGCTTCCAGCTCGCTTTGGAGAGTCGCTCCAAGTCCACGAGCTCCTGGCGCAGGAGCCCCTCCAAGCCGTGCAGCGCCCCGTACACGTTGCCACAAGCAGGATGTCCGAATGCCTCCTGGGCGATGCCGAACAGGCTGCGGTTTATAACTGGGGTACAGCCTCCAGATTGCAGGACGAGGACGTTCCCTTTGGGCCTGGTCGTCACTTCCGAAACCCGGTTGGACTGTTGCACCTCTGCAAGCTAGTCCAGTTGACTCTTCGTGTCAAGCATCAAATGGTAGCGAGAGCGCTCCTGGCGCGTATACTATCGGGCAGAGGCCGGGCGGGCAGAGAGACCGGGCACGATGAGTCTCGACGACCTGACGACGACTGGCAGAGGCCACTTTACACTGGAGAATCCGGGCTATGATGACGTGGCGACTTCGTGGCGCGGCGCACGGTAGTGCCTTCGCCAGAGGGCTCGCCCAGAACGAGGAGGCTTCGTGAGCACTCAACCGGTCCAGACCAAGGCGGATGTGGTGGTGATCGGCGGGGGCATCGCCGGCGTCACCACCGCCTATTTCCTGGCCAAGCGGGGAGTCTCGGTGGCCCTGGTGGAGAAGAGCGAGGTCGGCTTCGAGCAGTCCAGCCGCAACCAGGGCGCCGCCCGACAGGCGGGACGCCACCCTCTGGAGCTCCCCCTGATGATGGAATGCAACAAGCTGTGGCAGGGCTTTCAGAAGGAGCTCAATGCCGACCTGGAGTGGCAGCAGGGGGGCATTCTGCGCCTGGCCCTGGACCAGAGAGAGCTGGCCCGTCTGGAAGGAGTGTGCAAGACCGACCGAGAGCTGGGCCTGGATGTGAGAATGGTCACCCCACAGGAGCTCAGGCAGATTGTCCCCGCCCTGGAGGGGACGTTTGCCGGCGGGATGTATTGCCCCAGCGACGGCCAGGCCGAGCCTACCAAGGTACCCGCCGCCTTTGCGCGGGCCGCTCAAGAGCACGGTGCCAAGGTCTACACGCGCTGCCCGGTGGAACGCATTGAGATTGCCGGCGGGCGCGTCGTCGGTGTGGAAACCCTTCGAGGCGGCATCAAGGCCCCTGTGGTGGTCCTGGCCGCTGGCGCCTGGTCCAGTCGCCTTGCCCGCACCGTGGGCCTGGGCTTTCCCCAGCGCGTCGTACGCTCCACGTGTAGCGAGAGCATGGAGGCGCCTTTCGTCAGCAAGACAGTGATGTGGGGAGGTGGCTTCATCTTCCGCCAGCGCCCCAACGGCATGGTATGGTTTAGCGGCGGAGGGAACCGTGGTGGTGACTACGACATCACTCTGGACTCTCTCCGCTACCTGGGGATGTTCTTACCCAACTACCTCAAGAACCGCCGGGCCATCAGCATCCACATTGGTATGCCTCTGCTCAGGGACATCGCCCAGAGCATGCCGTGGGCCAACGCCCGCCAGCACCAGTTCCGCGCCGGCATCATGTGGGAGCCCAAGCCCAACCTGAAGAAGGTGGAGGAGAGCCGACAGGCCGTCGCCAGCCACTTCCCTGCCCTCCGAGAGCTGCGAGTGGGGCGCTCGTGGGCCGGAGGAATCGACGCCACTCCTGACGCCGTCCCAGTCCTGGGTGAGGCCGACGCCGTCAAGGGCTTCCTCTTCGCCACTGGCTTCAGCGGCCACGGCTTTGGCTTTGGACCCATCGCCGGCAAACTGACGGCAGAGCTCATCGCGGACGGCAAGACATCCCTGGACATCAGCGGCTTCCGCTTTTCCCGCTTCAAGGAGGGCAAGCTGGCTGTATCCATGTCACAGGTGTAGGCCAGCACTTGCTTTCATGAAGCGGCGCCAACAAGACCCGCAGCAGTCCCGCTCACCCTGAGTTTGTCGAAGGGTCCCGACAAGTCGGGATGGTTCGACGGGTCCGACGCGGTCGAGGCTCCGATGAAGTCGGATCTCGCCACGAGCGACTGATCTTGGTACCCTTCTACGCAAGTAGGCACCAGCGGGCCGCCCACTTGCTTTGCCGCTTCTTGCGATGCAGAGGAGGTAGCTGCAGGCGGAAGCCAGGAGAGTCCGCCTGATGGCTGGAACGCGCTGGGGTCAGGCATCTTGACGGGGATGGAGGGCACTGTCTCCTTCCATAGCTAGGGCCTTGCGGAGCTGGCCTGGCCAGTCGCAGTCACCGCAGATGAACTGGCGGTTGTTGATCAAGAAGCCGTTGACACGCCACTGGTCCAGCTCTTCTGGTGGAGAAGCTGCCGCCGGGCGACGGCACATGCAGCAGAGGGGCGCGCAGGCGGCACAGTACCAGTGCTTGCCGCCCACCCGCACGGGAGACCGGCCGGCGTCCAGGATCGAGCCGCAGTTGAGACAGGGCTGACCGTTGGAGGCCATCAGCCGCTAGACCCCAACTGCCTTGAAGGGCGGCACTACGTACTCGTGCTGGGCAACAATGGGCTTGCCCTCCGCAAAACGGCCCAGCCGGAAGGCATGGATGTCTACTGACTTGGCCTGGCCCTCCAGGACCAACTCCGCCATTGCCAGACCCACTGCGGGGCCTGTCTTGAACCCAGTGCCACTCATGCCAGCAGCGATGTACAGGCCCACTATCCCCGGCGCCTTGTCCAGAATCATATGGCCGTCGGGGCTGTGGCCGTCCACCCCCGTCCAGGCGCGTCGCCACAGTGCGTCTGCCATGGCGGGGACACGCCGGATGAGCCGAAGGGCCGTATATACCTTCCACTCGGTCGGGATATTCGCATCAAAGTTGTCGGGGTCCACCTCAATGGTGCCAGTACGTTGGGGGGGACGGATGCCCACGTGGGTCAGGGCGCCCACGTCGGGCCGGAAGTAGGTGCCGATGGACCGGTCAATAAAGGCCATGTGGGGCTGGGCCAGCGCGGGGGGCCGCTCCAGCACTCCAGCGGTGTGCTGAACACCTACAACTGGCAAGTCCACCCCAGCGGTGCGCGCAAGCTGGGCAGACCAGGCGCCGGCGGCAATGACAGCCACTGGTGTGTCAATAACGCCCTGGGTGGTCTCCACGCCTACTACCTTGTCACTGCGCGTCAGGATGCTGACGGCCTTCACGCCCTGCTGGACCCTGGCCCCTAGCTCCCTGGCGCGGCGGGCCATGCCCGTGGCCGCGGAGTAGCCATCGCCATAGCCACTGTCAGGCTCGTAGGCGGCAGCGCCGATGTCCTCTGCGGAGCAGAAGGGCTGGAGGACCTTTACCTCCTCGGGCGAGATGACCCGCGTGTTGACGCCCAACTTCTGGAGCATGTCCACGTTCTTGACCAGCTTCTCCTTGTCATGGTGCCCCACCACGAACAGAAAGCCGGTCTTGCGGAAGCCGCCGTCGCCACCGATAAGGTCGTCCCAGTTGGAAAACACCTCCAGGCTCTTGATGGCGAGGGCCGCGTCCCACGGGTTGGTGTAGTGCATTCGCACCAGGGCCCCGGACTTGCCGGTGGCCCCACTGCCTACCGTGTCTCGCTCCAGCAGCACCACACCCTTCAAGCCTTTCTTGGCCAGGAAATGAGCGATGCTGGCGCCCACAATGCCGCCACCAATGACGACCGCTGAGGCTGTATCGGTCATGACGCTCCTTCGGAAGCAGCTATCTCAGATTTGTCCTGACACCACACCCCAAAGGGTGCGGCATGGTGCTCACCCTTGAGACGGGATGCCGAAAAGCATCTTGAGATGAGTCCATGTGGAGTGAATCCCGCGCTCTACTTTTCCTCCGTCAACACACCGTCAACCTCCTCCGGGGTCAAGCCATAGTCCTCTATAGCAGAGCGGCGAGAGATGCGCCCCTCCTTCAGGTCTTGCTTGACCCGCCACCGGTCCCGCTGCCCGGGGTCTCCGTAGCCGCCGCCTCCAGAGGTGGTGACGGCGAGGCCGTCGCCTGAGCGGAATGTTGCCGGGCGCCGGCCGCCGACTCCGCGAGGGGGCCGCTCTACAGCCCCATCCGTCCGGGTGATCTCCACCTGCTGCGTGCTGCCTGGCTTGCCGCCGAAGAGGCCCCAGGGAGGGACCACCCCCCGGCTGATGCCCGCTCCGCCGTCGAGCTCTCCCTCCAGGACTTCAATGTGTCGCACGAAACCCATGCCGCCGCGCCACTTGCCCGGTCCACCCGAGTCAGTCACCAGCTCATACCGTTTCACCAGAAGGGGGTAGGTGCTCTCCAGCGCCTCAATGGGCAGATTGGAGGTGTTGGTCATGTGGACCTGCACACCATCCAGGCCGTCCTTGGTAGCCCGGGCGCCGAAGCCGCCGCCCAGGGTCTCAATATAGTTGAACCGCTCCCCCGTGCGGCCGTTGATGCCGTGGAATCCCATGCGGGTATTGGCGCCGTTGTGGGCAGCAGTGACCCTCTGTGGCAAAGCCGGGGCTAGGGCACCGTGGATGAGGTCTACCACCCGTTGGCAGGTCTGGGTGCGGCTGTACACGGCTGCTGGCTCGACGCAGTTGACGATGGTACCCTTGGGGGCAATGACACGGATGGCCCGGTAGAAACCGGCATTGGGCGGGATGTCCGGGTCCACCAGGGTCTTGACGCCGTAGTAGCACGTGGCCAGGATGGCTGTCCACTGCATGTTGAGTCCAGCGGGTACCTGGGGCGGGCAGCCCGTGAAGTCCAGGGTGATGTCTTCCTTCTCTTTGGTGATCTTCACCACCAGCTTCAGCAGTGTCTCAAAGTACTCCGAGTCCAGGTCATCCTGAAAGGCATAGACCCCGTCGGGTATCTGGCGAATGCCTGCTCGCATACGGCGCTCGGTGTAGTCCAGAAGCTCCTCCACCGTGGCAAAGAACTGCTGCACCCCATACCGGTCGCACAGCTCTTGCACCCGACGAATGCCCAGACGGTTGGCGGCAAACTGCGCCCGGAAGTCGCCGATGCGCTCCTTGGGGAGCTGACAATTGAGCAGAATGAAGTCCAACACGTCCTGCCGCACCTTCCCGCGCTCCATGATGCGGATTGCGGGGATGCGCAGCCCCTCCTGCCAGATGTGGCGCCCCTCGCCGCGGTCGAAGAAGTCGGCGTGGTGGCCCAGGTTGGCCACGAAGCCGATGAGCACACCCTTGTGGAAGATGGGCGCCGTGACCACGATGTCTGGCAGGTGGGTGCCACCGGCCTCGTAGGCGTCGTTGCCGATGAACATGTCCCCCTCATGGATCTCGCTGCGGGGATAGCGCTGCACCACCGCCTCCGCCACGCCCAGCAAGGAGCCCAGGTGGATGGGGATGTGGGCCGCTTGGGCCAGGGTGCGGCCCTGGGCATCGAAGATGCCGGCCGAGGAGTCCCGCCGCTCCTTGATGTTGTCCGAGTAGGCGGCCTTCACCAGCGCCTCGCCCATCTCCTCGGCCACAGAGAGAAGGGCGTTGCCCACCACCTCCACGGTGACCGGGTCAACTTTGAACGCGGTGCGCTCCATTCCTGCGCCTCCAGAGGACCGCCGCTACTGGACTAGGCTGTCCTCTACCAAGATGTTCATGAAACGGTCCACCGTCCCCCGCTGTCCTGGCAGCAGAAGGGTAGTGGCATCCATCTGCTCTATGACGGCCGGGCCATTGATTACGTTGCTGGGCAGCAGGTGCGCCCGATCGTAGACGGGAGTGCGGGTCCACCCGCCATCCAAGTACACTTGCCGGTCCTCCAGGTGGGCCTGCTTGGGGGGCTTGGGGCCAGCCTCCAGATGGCTCAGCGACGGCACTTTTTGCACCACGCTCAGGGCCTCTACTCGAAAGGTGACCAGCTCCGTCGGCTCGCCCTCCACAGCGTAGCCATACGTCTGGTCGTGGGTGCGGTAGAACTCCCTGAGGACAGTGTCCATCGAGTGCTGGTCAAAGGCCTCACTTGGCAGCGGTACCGATAGCTCGTAGTTCTGGCCCACATAGCGCATGTCCACGCTGCGGTGGAACAGGCGCCGCTCTGGGGGTATGCTCTCGCGGTCCAGCCACTCGTGGGCTTGACGCTCCAGTTGGGCATAGACATCCCCGATCTGGTGGAGATCGGCGTTGTGGGTCTGGGTGATGCGAGTCTGGAGGAAATCAGAGCGGACGTCTGTGACCAGGAGGCCGAAGGCACAGAGGAGTCCGGGCCGCTGAGGGACCAGCGTCCGCTGCATGTTCAACTCCCGGGTGAGCCAGCCGGAGTGAAGAGGGCCGGCGCCACCGAAGGAGACCAGCACGTAGCGCCGAGGGTCATAGCCTCGCTGGACGGAGATGACCCGCACCGCTCGCACCATGTTCGCCACTACTACCGACAGCATACCCTGGGCCGCTGCGACGTCGTCTAGGTCCAGCTTGAGTGCCAGGCGGTGAACGGCCTCCCTGGCGAGCTTTGCATCTATCTTCATCCGGCCGCCCAGGAGGTACTCCGGGTTCAGGGCGCCGATCACGACATTGGCGTCCGTGACGGTGGCTTCCTGACCGCCCCGGTTGTAACAGGCTGGGCCTGGGTCAGCGCCCGCGCTCTGCGGGCCCACCTTCAGCAGGCCACCCAAGTCTACCCACCCAATGCTGCCTCCTCCAGCGCCGATGGAGTGCACATCAATCATGGGGGTCTTGACGGGGTAGCCCCCCAGCTCGCGCTGGGTGGTCATCATAGCCTGGCCCTTGTTCACCAGGCTCACGTCAGTGGAGGTGCCGCCCATATCGAAGGTGATGAGGTCCTGGAAGCCTGCCTGGTTGCAGACGTAGGAGGCGCCCATTACTCCACCGCTGGGCCCTGACAGGACTGTGCGGGCTGTGTTCTGGGCCGCCGACTCCAGGGAGATGATGCCCCCGTTGGACTGGGTGATGTAGGGTTTGCAACAGATGCCGGCGTCCTGAAGCTTGGCGGCCAGGTTGTGCAGGTACCGGCTCATCCCAGGCCCCAGGTAGGCGTTCACCACGGTGGTGTTGAGGCGTTCAAACTCCCGGAACTCAGGCAGCACCTCGTAGGAGACGGAGAGGTAGACTCCGGGCATCTCCTTCTGCACGATGGCCTTGGTCTGCTGCTCGTGGTCCGGGTTGCGGTAGCCGTGAAGGTAGCAGATGGCGACCGCTTCCACACCATCTCTCTTCAGCCTGGCAACCGCTGCGAGGACATCTTCCTGGGCAAGGGGGAGCAGTACGCGGCCGTCGTAGGAAGTCCGCTCCCGGACCTCGAGACGCAGGTCGCGGCCTACCAGGGGTTCGGGTTTGTCCACCTGGAGGTCGTAGAGGTGTGGCCGCACTTGACGGCCGATCTCCAGCAGGTCCCGGAAGCCGGAGGTTGTGATGAGGCCAACCTTGGCGCCCTTGTGTTGGATGAGGGCGTTGGTGGCGACTGTGCTTCCGTGGGCAAAGTACACCACATCCTGGACTGGCACACGGTTTTCCTGGAGGATGAGCAGTGCCCCATCTACGATGGCCTGGGAGGGGTCCTGCGGAGTGGACGGGACCTTCTGGACGGCCAACTGACCGAGGACCTCGTCAAAGAGGAAGATGTCGGTGAAGGTGCCACCCACATCTATGCCTATGCGGACCCGCTGCATGAAAGGGGCCTCCGTACCGTTTCTATGTCACAGGCACGGCCAAGCTCCGATTCAGAGGCTGGCCTGGACGCTGTCATATCAACCGAGGGCTGCTGACAGCCTGTGGTAGAGTATAGCCCATTCACTGGCCTCGAATAGGTGTAGCGGGCCTGGCTGCCTGGGCCGCTGTTCGCTTACCGCCACTGGCGCCAGGCCGGTCTCGGTGGATGGGGACATGTCCATGACTCGCTCGTGGAAGCGCTTCGGGGGCGACGAAGCCCCTTCCATCGAGGGTGTTTAGGAAGCGCTTACTTGCCCTTCCACGCGGGCTTACGCCTCTCCGCGAAGGCCCGGGGACCCTCTCGGTGGTCCTCCCGCATGGTATTTTCCCGCAGGACCCCCTCGGACATGGCTATCCCGACTTCCCGCGGATGCCCCAGACTCTGCCACATGCCCTGGAGTGTGCCCTCCACTGCCTTGGGCGCGTTGGTCAGAATTTGGTTGGCGAGCTCCATAGCCCGTGTGAGCAGCTTCTCTGGCGGCACGAGCTCCTGAAGGAGGCCAATCTGATAGGCCCGATCAGCCCTGAGGCGGTACTCATTCCCCAGGGCCTCCAGCATGAGGGCCTCACCCAGAGGGATGCGGTGAGCCAACTGGACGGCTTCGTGTCCAGAAACCCAACCGATGGATACGTGGGAGTCGAAGAACACCGTGTCAGGTGTCCCAATGGCGATGTCCGCGTCGGTGACCAGGTCCAGGCCCCCGCCGGTTACGACCCCGTGGACAGCGGCAATAAGCGGTTTGTAGACTTCATACCGCTTGGGTGCCCACCCCTTGAAGCCCTTAGGGAATGTCTCGCGTGCCACCGCGGAGATTCCCTGGGCTTGGCGAGAGGCGAACTCCTTGACGTCGCCTCCCGCGCAGAAAGCCCTTCCATTGCCAGTGACGATGGCTACCCAGGCGTCGTCGTCATTCTTGTAAAGCCGCCAGGCCTCGGCCAACTCCACCATCATCTTGCCATTCAGGGCGTTTAGCCGCTCGGGGCGATTCAGGGTGACGCTTAAGATGTGCCCAGTTTTCTCATAGGTGATGGTCTCAAAAGTCGTCTTGGGTGTTTCTACAACCATGAATCCGCCTCCTTTTTGGCTCATACTTGACAGGGTGATGAAAAACTCTCTTCGACCATCCCTCCACCCCCTTCCTGACTAGGAAGGGGGTGGAATTTGTACCTGGGGGACACCCCCAGACCCCCGTCAAAGAGGCTGCGCCCCTCTGAACTCCCCTTTTCCAACACCCTGCTAGGGCTTGACCGAGCTGGGCGGCTCGAGCATGTACCCCCGGCCCCGCACGGTCTTGATAATATCCAGTCCCACGGTGGTATCGGCCAGCTTGCGGCGCAAACGGTGCACACACACGTCTACCACATTGCCGTGAGCCACAAACTCCTCACCCCACACCTCCCGCAGGAGCACCTCCCTATCCACTGGATAGCCCGCCTTTTCGGCCAGCAGGTAGAGGACATCAAACTCAATCTTGTTCAAAGAGACCACCTGCTGGCCCACGGTGACCCGCTCCCTGGGGGCATCCACGGTGAGGGACTCCACCCGCACCACGCCTCTCCCCCGCATCTCCCGGAAACGCCCCATGCTCTTGACCGTCTGCTGGAGCTCTCCCACCAGACGGGTACCGTGCGCTTCTACCTGGGGGGGTAGGGTCAGCCGCTGGAAGACCCCAGCCGCCAGAGATGCGAATTGACGCAGCTCCTCCACTTTCGATTCTAATGCGCCGGAACTCTCCACGTTGAGGAAATACATTACCCCCTGGACAGCCCCGTCAAGGTTGGGGAGGCCCACCGCCGCCAGCTCCTTGACGGTGCCTGGCGGCATCCAGGGCGGGAGCTGCTGCTCCGAAGTCCCTTTCCCGGCATTCCACAGGACAAAGGTGGCCTGTCCCTGAACAATCCTGGCCCCGGGGCTGGTGCCGCCCAGGGGTTCCGAGATGGAGGCAACGCTTGGCAGCCCGTGGGGCTCCAGAGGGGTATTGCTGGCCAGCCCCACCAGCCGTCTTCCCTCCGTCTCGGCCCGCAGGAAGACACAAAGGGGGGTCCCAGCGGTGAGAGCGCCCATACGGGCCAGGTCCTGTGCCACCGTTGCCGGGTCCAGGTTCTGTATCAGCCGCGAGGCGATCTCCAGCATCCCTCGCGCGTGGGTCTCAGCACCAATAACCTGCTGGAGGCTCCGTTTCTCCTCCCGCTCTCTGAGCCGTTGGCTGGAAAGATAGCCTGTGAGCAGAGCGACCACGTAGAAGAAGGGGACCTGGATAGACAGGGCGTCCCGCAGCTCTGCCCGCCCCAGGATGTTTGCCACGGCGGCGTATCCAAGAGAGGCTACCGTGGCAGCGATGAGGCTACCTGCGTACCCTAGGTAGAGAGAGTAGTAGACAATGACCGACGGCAGCAGGATGAACACAGGCGTATCGAACCCGACGATGAGCAATACAGCCAGGACCGTCCCCACGTCCACCAGGAACATGAAGGCAAGGAGCAGCAGGCTCTGGAATCGGGGCAGGAGCACCCGGTCCAGGAGTAGTGAGTAGGCGAGATAGCCGACGATAAGGCCTATTGCCTCCCCCGTCGGGACCCTCTCTGTCCGTAAGTAGACGGACAGGGTGACGGCCAGCAGCGCCAGGAGCCGGAACTTCAGGGTATCCCGCTCTACCTGAAGGACATGCTCCAAAGAGGCCATGACACCCCTTTCCCCACTCCTCTCCTCATCTCCATTATACCCCACAGCCCGTCTCAAGTTAGCTGTTTGGGTGTTTCCCAGGCTGGTTCGCTCGCGCTCATCTCTCGCCAGGGGGATGGTACCGGAGGGAGCCAGGGAGTTGGTGAAGGGGACGCAAAACGTAGAGCAGGCCAGAGGTGTCTCTCTGGCCTGCTCTACCCTCCCCAGGAAAGGCTACATGCCGCCCTTCTTGGTCCCCGGCTTACCCGGGGCTGGCTTGGCCTTGTTATGGGCTGCACAGGTCTGACACATAAGGTTCACCCCCTTTCCTCATATGTTAGCTCCACCCAATCACTAATCTTCTGCCAAGCATAGGCAGAAGTCAAGGGGATTCCAGGGAAAACAGGCACGCCTTGGAACAAGAGAGAAGGAGAAACCGCGCTGGTGCTCAATCCTTCGTGGCCGCGCCTTATCCCTTAGCCTGGATGGCTTGGGCGTACCTGGAGCGCCGCCGCAGCT
>JACQUK010000134.1 GCA_016210325.1 Chloroflexota bacterium | reverse complement strand
GGCGGCACGGTCGGCGGCCGCGGTGAACGCTGCCGGGTCGGGTACCCGTCCGCTGATGGGCTGCACCATGCCGGGGTTGGTCCCCCAGGAGACATGGGGCTCCAGGGCGGCGGCGTCGATCTCCACGAGGCGGTCATAGGTGGCGCCGGGGTCCGTGGGCAGCGTGCGCCACTCCGCCACGGCCCGCTCGAAGTCCGCGCCCTGGGCGGCGTAGCGGCGTCCCTTGAGGTAGGCAAAGGTCTTCTCGTCGGGGGCGATCATCCCGGCGCGGGCGCCCGCCTCGATGGACATGTTGCAGACGGTCATGCGTCCCTCCATGGAGAGGGAGCGGATGGCCTCGCCGGTGTACTCGATGACGTGGCCCACCGCGCCGTCCACCCCGATCTTCCCGATGATGCCCAGGATGATGTCCTTGGCCGTCACCCCGGTGGGCAACTGGCCGTTGACCCGGATCTCCATGGTCCTGGGCTTGGCCTGGAGCAGGCACTGGGTCGCCAGCACGTGCTCCACCTCGGAGGTGCCGATGCCGAAGGCCAGGGCCCCGAAGGCTCCGTGGGTGGAGGTGTGGCTGTCGCCGCAGACGATGGTCTTGCCCGGCTGGGTGTAGCCCAACTGTGGGCCGATGACGTGGACGATGCCCTGGTCGGGGCTGAACATGTCGTAGTAGGTGATCCCGAACTCCCTGGCATTCTGGGCCATGGTGTCCAGCTGCTGTTTGGCGATCTCGTCGGTGATGGGCCGAGCGCGGTCCCAGGTGGGAACGTTGTGGTCCGCCGTGGCAATCGTCAAATCCGGACGCCGCACCTTGCGGCCCGCCAGCCGCAGCCCCTCGAAGGCCTGCGGCGAGGTCACTTCGTGGACCAGGTGCAGGTCGATGTACAGGAGGGCCGGCTTGCCCGGCTCCTCGTGGACCACGTGGGCGTCCCAGATCTTCTCGAACATCGTCTTTGGGGGCATCGTCGTCCTCACTCTACGCACGCGGCCCGCGGCCGGTGCTGACTTCTGGCGGAGTTCTCTCGCTGGTGGCTGGCACCGCAGGACGAAGCGCCGCAGACGGCGCGCTGCACCTGCCCGCATGTCGCAGTGTAGCGTATCGGCACGTCCGGTTCAAGAGGCCGGAAGCGGGGGCGCTTCGTCCTTTAGGGGGAAGGCGCCGTATCCTGGGAGGGCAGACCCCTGGCCTGCTCGTCCCCTCGCCGTGCAGACGCGGCGTCTGCGCTCCCAGGTCACCCTCGTCCTCAACACCGTCCCCGTTCAGGACGAAGACCCGATGCAGCCGGGCGTTTGTCACGCTCCGAGACAGGTGCTATACTGGAAGTCGGAGGGCTAGTCGTGCGGGACTAGCCTTTGGTGTGTTGTCCTGCGCTCGTGGGTGTGCTCATGCGGTTAGCTGGTCTCCTCGATCTCCCGGCAGCGTCTTCCACGCTGGATCACCTCTTCTCGCTCCTGCGGACGCGCCCCGTGGTGGGGATACCGGAGGCAGCCAAGGCGTATGTTCTGGCGGCCCTGGCGCGGCGCGCCAGCCGTCCCCTGGTGGTCATCACGCCCCGGCCCCAGCGGGCGCGTGAGTTGGCGGCGCAGCTTGCGACCTGGTGTGATCCGAAGGCCGAGGTCCTGCTGTACCCCGAGGTGGACGCCGTCCCCTTCGAGCGTACTGGCTCCGATAGCTACACGCTCCAGCAGCGCCTGACCGCGCTGGCCGCGCTGGTCGCGGCCCCTGCCGCTTCTCCTGCGGAGCGCTTTCCGCTCGTGGTGGCCGGGGTGCCGGCCGCCCTCCAGAAGACGCTGCCGCCGGCTCGCTTCGCTGCGGCCGTGGAGGTGCTGCGACCGGGGGCGCGGCTGCCCCGCAATGCCGCGCTGGCCCGCTGGCTGCGCCTGGGCTACCGGCACGTCGCCACCGTCGATGCGCCCGGCACCGTGGCGCATCGGGGCGGCATCCTCGATATCTTCCCGCCCAATAGCGAGCTTCCGGTCCGCATTGAGCTGTGGGGCGATACCATCGATAACCTCCGCTGGTTCGATCCGGTGAGCCAGCGCTCGGTGCGCCTGGCCGAGGCCGTACCCGTGGTTCCGGCACGGGAGTTCGCGCTGTCGGAGCCGGGCGACCGCCCGCGCCGCCCCCGGCTCACCCTCTCGGACCTGGAGCCGGAGAGCCGGGAGCGTTTTGGGCGGGAACTGGGCCTGCTGGCAGAAGGCGAACCCTTCGAGGGGATGGACTTCTACGCCCCGCTCCTGCCCTGCGCCAGCCTGCTGGACTACCTGCCCGACGGGGCGCTGCTGGTGCTGGACGAGCCGGAGGACTGCGCCGCCGTGGGCGACGACCTGCTGGCCCAGGTGGAAGAGGCCCGCCGCAGCCAGGTCGCCCGCGGCCTGCTGCCGCCGGAGTTCCCGCTCCCCCTCTTCTCCTGGGAAGACCTGCGCGCGCGCGTCGCTACGCACCACGGGCTCACGCTGGGACGCTGGACCCGGGAGGAGGCCGAGGACCATTATCCCCAACCCCTCACCCAGGATGGGGAGCGGGGACCGGGGGGTGAGAGCCACCGAGGAGGGTCAAGGGGGACCGGTCTGCGCCTCCCCTTCGCTCCAGTCCCGGCCTACGGCGGGCGGCTGCGCCTGGCGCTGCGGGAGATACGGCGCCTGGTCCAGGAAGGCCGCCGGGTCGTCGTCCTCTCCCATCAGGCGGCGCGCCTGGCCGAACTGCTCCAGGACGAAGACCTCATCGCCCAGCCGGTCGAGGAGGTGCCGGCGCCTCCCGCACCCGGCAGCCTGACACTGGTACACGGCTCCGTCGGCAGCGGCTGGGCGCTGCTGGACCGCGCCACGGTCGAGGACGAGGAGGCTGCGGCTCTGGAGCGCGCGGCCCTGATCCTGGTGACCGATGCCGAGCTGTTCGGCTTCGCCAAGGCGCCAGTCCGCGCCCCGCGCCGCCGTCCTGCCGCGCCCCGTCGGGAGAACCCTCTGGCCGCGCTGCGCCCTGGAGACTACGTCGTGCATATCGAGCACGGCATCGGGCGCTTCGGCGGCGTGGCCCGCCAGGCCCAGGACGGCGTGCTGCGGGAGTACCTGGTGCTGGACTACGGCGCGGGTGACCGCCTCTACGTGCCGGTCGACCAGGTAGACCGGGTCAGCCGCTACATCGGCCCGGCGGACCACGAGCCGACGCTGAGCCGCCTGGGCACTGCGGAGTGGTCCCGGGCCAAGGAGCGGGTGCAAAAGGCCACCGCGGCCCTCGCCCAGGAACTGCTCGCGACACAGGCCGGCCGGCAACTGGTCCCCGGCCACGCCTTCCCCTATGATACCCCCTGGCAGCAGGAGATCGAGGCGTCCTTCCCCTATGTGGAGACCCCCGACCAGTTGCAGGTGCTGCGGGAGGTCAAGGAGGATATGGAGCGGCCCCGGCCCATGGACCGCCTGGTGTGTGGCGACGTGGGCTACGGTAAGACTGAGGTCGCCTTGCGCGCCGCCTTCAAGGCGGTCATGGACGGCATGCAGGTGGCGGTGCTGGTGCCCACCACCGTCCTGGCCCAGCAGCACTACCACACTTTCCGCGACCGCATGGCCCCCTTCCCGGTGCGTATCGAGACCCTGAGCCGCCTCCGCACGCCTGAGGAGCAGGGGCAGGTGCTGGAGGGGCTTCGGCAGGGCAAGGTGGACATCGTCATCGGCACCCACCGGCTGCTCCAGAAGGATGTGCAGTTCAAGGACCTGGGGCTGGCCGTCATTGACGATGAGCACCGCTTCGGCGTGGCCCACAAGGAGCGCCTCAAGCAGATGCGTCGCCAGGTGGACGTCCTCACCATGACGGCCACGCCCATCCCGCGCACGCTGTACATGGCCCTCTCTGGCATCCGCGATATCTCCAACATCCACACGCCGCCGGAGATGCGCCAGGCGGTCCAGACCTTCGTCTCCGAGTACAGCGACGACCTGGCGCGGGAGGCTATCCAGCGCGAGCTGGACCGGGGCGGTCAGGTCTTCTTCCTGCACAACCGGGTCAAGGACATCAACTACTGGGCCGCCAAGGTGCGGGAGCTGGTGCCCCAGGCGCGAGTTGGGGTGGGCCACGGCCAGATGGACGAGCGCGAGCTGGAAGACGTCATGGCCGCCTTCGCCAGTGGCGAGCTGGACGTGCTGGTGTGCACCACCATTATCGAGGCGGGGCTGGACCTGCCGCGGGCCAACACCATCCTCTGCCACCGCGCCGAGCTGCTGGGCCTGGCCCAGATGCACCAGCTCCGAGGCCGCGTGGGCCGCGGCGGACAGCGTGCCTTCGCCTACTTCCTGGTGGAGCCGGGCAAGCGCCTCACGGAAGCAGCCGAGCGGCGTCTGAAGGCCATCCTGGCGGCCAGCGAGCTGGGGGCCGGCTTCCGCATCGCCATGAAGGACCTGGAGATCAGGGGCGCCGGCAACGTGCTGGGGCCGGAGCAGAGCGGCCAGGTGCACGCCGTGGGCTTCGACCTCTACGTGCGGCTGCTGGAGGAGGCGGTGCGGGAGCTGCGCGCCGGGCAGGAGGCGCAGCCCGTCCCGATGGCTATCGGGATGGCCCCCTCAGACGTGACGGTGGACCTGCCCCTGGCCGCCTACATCCCGGAGGACTACATCGCCGACCTGCCCGTGCGGCTGGAGGTCTACGGTCGGCTGGCCCGGGCCACCACCGTGGCCGAGGCGGCCGCCCTGGCCGAGGAACTTCGCGACCGCTTCGGCCCGCCGCCGGAGCCGGTGAAAGAGTTGCTTTACGTGGTGCGCCTCAAGGCTCTGGCCTCCCAGGCCGGGGTAGAGGCCATCACCAGGGACGGCAGGCAAATCGTCTTGCGGCTGAGGGAGCCGGCTGGCGGCGCCCGCCTGCTGCTCCAGAAGGAGCTGGACCCCGTAGCCAAGGTGGGCCACCAGCAGGTGCGGCTGGAGTTCAAGGGCCGCTGGCAGGGGATGCTGGAGTGGACCTTGCAGCGCACCGCCGCCTTCCGCGCCCGCGTGCTGGCAATGGTGCAGGGGTAGCGACGCTCTCCCCGTCTATCCATCAGCAGCACCCAAACGGTGCGTGAGCGGCCCTGGTGCATTGGGGCAACCGGCCGAAAGTGCCCGAAACTAACACGAAACTACCAATTGACTCTCGTGGGGCACCCCGACACGTCGGGACCAACCTGCCCGATCACGACGGTCGGGTTATCCCGACCCGTCGGGACGACCTACCCATTCAATCGCTATTCTTGGGAAGTACTTGCTGCTTGTACGTACGAAGGCTCTGTGCTAGCATCTGGTTGTACCAATAGGCTGGAGGTTATACTATGGCCCATGTGGTAGGCCCAAAGGGCCAGGTCGTCATCTCGAAAGAAATCCGGGAGCGCCTCGGGATTGGGCCTGGGTGGGTTGCGGTCCAGCGGCTGGTCAATGACCACGTGGAAGTGTACTTCGTCCCACCACGGCACAGGAAGTCGCTCAAGGGCAGCCTGGCCGGACATATCAAAGCACGCGTTGGCGTGGGCCGAGAGTGGGAGAAGGCCCGCGAAGCCGCTTGGACTGAGGCCGCCCGTCAAGAGGTCAAGCCAGCGGAGCAAGGGGAGTGAACGGCTTCCTGGACACGAGCATGGTGGTGCGCTACCTGACCGGCGACCCGCCCGCCCTGGCGGAGCAGGCCGCCCAGGTCATAGACAGCGAGGAAGGGCTACAGGTCACCGACGTGGTGCTGGCCGAGACCGCCTACGTCTTGACCTCGGTCTACCGGGTCCCTCGCAGCCTGGTGGTAGACCACTTGATCGCTTTCCTCCAGAAAGAGAACATCTCGCCCTTTGCCCTGGACAAGGGGCTGGTACTCCATGCCCTGCTGCTCTGCAAGCCGTCAGGCCGGGTGTCTTTTGCCGATGCTATGGTCTGGGCGGCGGCCCGGTCTGCGGGCAGCACGGTGGTGTACACGCTGGATGAGCGTTTTCCAGGAGACGGGCTGCAAATCCGGGGAAGGCCCGCTTAGGGGGTGATATGCCGCTAGCACCAGAGCGCCTCCGGGAAATCGTTGGAGAGCTTTCGTCCCGCCCTGGACACGAGAAGGTGCGGGCACTCATCTATCAACTGCTGGTGGACGGCTTGGGCGCCAGGAGCACCGAGGTGGACTTCGAGCGACCTGTGCCCGAGGTCCGTGGACGCATTGACGCCCTGCTCGGACGGACCGTCTTTGAGTTCAAGTCCGACCTTCGCCATGAGAAGCAAGATGCGGAGCGCAAGCTGCCCGACTACCTGGGCCAGCGTGAGGCCGAGACCGGCCAGCACTTCGTAGGCATCGCCACCGATGGAGCGACCTTCCTCCCATACGAGCTTCGAGTTGGCAAGCTTCGTCAGCTCCCTTCTTTCACTGCCTCCATGGACAAACCCAGAGACCTTCTTGCCTGGCTGAGCTCCGCAGTTGCTGTCAGCGCTGACCTGGAACCGACGCCGGAAGTGGTCAGCCGGGAGCTGGGCCGCGACAGCCTGGCCTGGCACATGGTGCGAGAAGAGTTGGCGGGCCTGTGGAGGGAGATTGGTCCCCAGCCAGACGTCCGCCTGAAGCGTGAACTGTGGGCCAGGCTCATGGAGCGCGTCTACGGCTCCTCTGTGGACGAGGACGCCCTTTTCTTCCAGCACACCTATCTGGCAACCATCGCCAAGACAATGGCCACGCACGTGCTGGGTATTGATGTGCCGGAGCCGCCCGACCTGCTGGCCGGGCGTCCCTTCCTCGAGGCAGGCATCGGCGGTGCCGTGGAGGCCGACTTCTTTGACTGGCTCCTTGCTCACAGCAGGGGGAATGACCTCGTCCGCCGCATCGCACTCCAGGCGGGGCGTTTCCGCCTGCGGGACGTGCGGACCGACGTGCTCAAAGGCTTATACGAGTCGCTGATAGACCCGGAGCAGCGGCATGGCCTGGGCGAGTACTATACCCCGGACTGGTTAGCGCACCGGATGTGCGCCCGGGCCATCGAGCGTCCCCTGGAGCAGCGGGTATTGGACCCCGCCTGCGGTTCGGGAACGTTCCTTTTCCACGCGGTGCGCCGCCTGCTTGCCGCAGCCGATGGGGCTGGGATCCCGACCGGGGGAGGCGTGGAGCGGGCCTGCCAGCAGGTCTTTGGCGTGGATGTGCATCCGGTGGCGGTCCAGATCGCCCGGGTCACCTTCCTCCTGGCCCTGGGTGAGGAGCGACTGCGTCACCGGCCACCACACCTCACCATCCCCGTCTACCTGGGCGACTCTCTCCAGTGGAACACTCGAGGGTTCCTGGCGGAGCGTGAGGTGCTCATAGAAGTCCCAGATGGCGGCCCACTCCTTGAGTTCCCTTTCGAGGTGGCCCGTGACCCCGGCCTGTTTGATGCGGTGATTGGGCGTATGTTGGACCTGAGCAGGCAGAATGCCTCTTCCGAAGGTTTGAGTGCCTGGCTGGAACGAACCCACCATCTGGCAACTCAAACTATTGAAATCCTAGCTCAGACCTATGAGACCCTGCGTCGGCTGCACGCGGAGAAGCGCGACCACATCTGGGGCTTCGTGGCCCGCAACCTGGTACGACCGGTTTGGCTTTCCCAGGAGCACCAGCGGGCTGATGTGGTGATTGGCAATCCACCGTGGCTCCCCTACCACGACATGGAGCGAGTGACACAGGAACGTTTCCGGGAAGAGTGTCAGCGCCGCGGCCTGTGGGCCGGGGGCAAGATGGCTACTCACCAGGACCTCTCTGCCTACTTCTTTGCCCGCTGTGTGGAGCTCTACCTGAAGCCTACGGGCGTTATCGCCTTTGTCATGCCCTACGCGGCCATGTCCCGAAGGCAGTTCGAGGGGTTCCGGACGGGCATCTACGGCGCCAGGCGGGGCAAGAGAGTGCAGCAGGCCGTGGCTACGGTGCAGTTTACGGAGGCCTGGGCCCTCAGTGACAACGTGCAGCCCCTTTTTCCCGTCCCTTCCTGCGTGTTGCTTGCACGACCTGGTGGAGGCGAGGGGAAAGCCCTCCCGACCACGGTGCTGGCCGCCAAGGGCACCCTGCCCCGGCGGGACGCCTCTCCAGCAGAGGCGGAGGTGGCCCTGCACTGGGAGCAGAAACCGTGGCCCGTTGTTACTGATGAGGAGGCGGCGGGATCGCCTTACCGTGAACTCTTCCGGAACGGAGCAACTATCTTCCCTCGCGTCTTGTGTGTGGTGGAACCTGCGCAGATTGGAGCCCTCGGAGGAAACCCCATAGCCCCCGTAGTCCAGAGCCGCCGTACAAGTCAGGAGAAACGTCCGTGGAAGCACTTGCCTCCTCTGCACGACAATGTGGAAGAAGAGTTCCTGAGGCCCCTGTACCTGGGCGAGTCCGTGGCACCCTTCCGGCTACTGGGGCCCGTCCTGGCGGTCATCCCCTGGGAGGAGGGAGGCAACCGCCTTCTGGATGCCGCGGCTGCCCAGCAGGCTGGCTACTCTAACCTGGCGAGATGGCTGGGGAAAGCTGAGCGCCTGTGGGCTGAGCATGGTCGGGGAGGCCTGACGTTCGCCCAGCAGATTGACTACTACGGGAAGCTCACTGCACAGTTCCCTACTTCCTTGCTGCGAGTCGTGTATGCGGCGTCCGGCACATTGCCCGCAGCGGCGCTCCTAACTGACGGCTCCGCTCTGGTCGAGCACGCACTTTACTGGATTGCTCCAGAGACCGAGGAAGAGGCGTGGTACCTGGCAGCGGTGCTCAACAGCGAAACAGCCCGCGCCCGCGTGGCAGACAAACAGCCCCGCGGCCAGTGGGGAGCGCGCCACTTTGACAAAGCAATGCTGTCCCTGCGTATCCCGCCCTTTGACCCGTCCAAGCCGCTCCATCAGGAGCTAGTGCGGGCTGCGTCGCACGCTGAGCAAGTGGCCGGTGCTGTGGCGCTAAGAGAAAGGACGCACTTCGTCAAGGCCAGGCAGCTCATCCGTAAGGCCCTCCAGGAGGACGGGATTGCAGCCCGCATTGATGGGCTGGTTTCAGAGCTTCTGGGGGTGAAGCCGCAGCCGTAACAAGCGGGACCGCACCCCCCTACCTCAGCCCGTCCACCCCTTTGGCCTCCTCTTTACGCAGGCCGCCGATGCGCGGGTGGGGGCGGCCGCCGTCGGTGACGACCAGGGCCACCACGATCTCGTTGGGCCGCGGCGCGTCGGGCACCCGCACCTCCATGGCGTCGAAGTGGCTGCGGACGAAGGCGGCGTCCTTGTAGTGCAGGGGCACGTCCACTGAGGCGCCAGGGCCTGCCACCTTCTTGGCCGAGGGGATGATGGCCTTACCGCCGCCCACGGCCTCGCGGAAGGGGGTGCCCAGCTTGGGGTGCAGGATAGCGGCGGCGTGCTCATACTCCCCGTCGGTGCCCACAATCGCCGCCTTGCCATAGCTCTCCACGCCCGCCGGCCCTTTGCCCAGGGCCTCCACCGCCCGCTTGCCCAGCAGCTCGCCCAGCTTCTCGCCAACCTCCACCAGCTCGGCCAGGTCCTCTACGTAGCGGCCTGCGCAGGGGTTCTCGATGACAGCGATGGCAGCAGCCTTCCGCAGAGGGCGCTCCAGGGGCCTGCCGCCCTCGGACCATACCTCTTCCACAATGGTGACCAGCTTGCGGACCTTCATGGCACCCTCCTGTCCAAGTGGGATTGCGGCAGCGCCTCGCTCACCTTGAGCGTGTCGAACCGAGAGCGTCATAGAAGCGCAGGCGGACCTCTGAACGGCCCTGGGCCTGGCCGTCCCGCGTTGACGGCGGTTCTCCCGCCAGCCTATTATGCCATCAGCCTTGGCAGAGTGGGGCATGGCGATGGCCCTGGAACGGGGGGCCGAGGTCTCGGGATCGGAGGGACGGCGCGGTCCGGCCGCGGCCCTGGCCATGCTGCGCGCCCTGGCCCTGGCGGCGCGCCCGCAGCAGTGGACCAAGAACGCGCTGCTCTACTTCGCCTTCTTCTTCACCATCAACGAGCAGTGGAGTCCCGCCGACCCGGGAGGTGCGGCTGCCCTGCTGGGGCGGGTCACCCTGGGGTTCCTGGTGTTCTGCCTCCTCTCCAGCGCCGTCTACCTGGTCAACGACCTGGTCGACGCATCCCGGGACCGCCAGCACCTTCGCAAGCGCCACCGCCCTATCGCCAGTGGGGCCCTGCCAGTGCCCCTGGCGGTTGGCACGGCGGCGCTGTTGGGGACAGGCGGTGCTGCCCTCTCCTTCCTGCTGGGCCCCTGGTTTGGGGGCGTGGCGCTGCTCTACCTGGCCCTGACCCTGGCCTACTCCTTCGCCCTGAAGCGGGCCGTGCTGCTGGATGTCATGGCCCTCAGCGCCGGGTACGTGCTGCGGGCCGTGGCTGGCGCGGTGGTCATCAGCGCCCCCGTGTCACCCTGGCTCTATGTCATCACCAGCCTGGGCGCGCTGCTTATCGGCTTCGCCAAGCGGCGCAGCGAGCTGGCCCTGGCAGGCGCCGACGCTGCCCTGGCCCAGCGGGAGGCCCTGAAGGACTACTCTCTGCCGCTGCTGGACCAGCTCATTGCCCTGGTCTCGGCCGCCACGCTCATTGCCTACTCGCTCTACACGTTCACCGCCCCCAACCTGCCCGGTAACCACGCCATGATGCTGACCATCCCCCTGGTGGCCTATGGCCTGTTCCGCTACCTGTACCTGGTGTACCATCGCAACCGGGGCGAGGCGCCCGAGGACATCCTGCTGAGGGACGGCCCCATCCTGGCGGCGGTGGCGCTCTGGCTGGGGGCCATCGTGGCCGTCTTGCTGGTCTTCCGACAGTAGGAGCGACCCGCGGCTCACCATGCTTGAAAAAGCTAACCTGCCAAGGAGGTGGCGTAATGGCCAGTAGCATAACCATCAACGGGGTGGAGTTTACCCGCTACGTGCAGGCCAGCTTCAAGATCAAGTCCCCACGGGTAGTCGTGTGGGCCGACCCGCACCGCATTGCGGCGAAAGAGGTGGGCGCGGACAGGGGCGACCTGGTGCTGGTGACCCACCCACACTTCGACCACATGGACCCCGACGCCATTCGCGTCTGCGCCAAGGACGATGCCGTCATCGTCACCAACCCGGTGGTGGCCGCCGAGCTGTCCGCCAAGCTCAAGGGGCCCTGGAAGGTCGTGGCCATCAAGGCGGGCGAGTCGGCGCAGCAGAAGGGGGTTGCCATCACCGCTGTGGCGGGGTACAACCAGCACCACTCCAAGGAGCAGGGGTTCAACACCGGGTTCCTGTTCAGCATGGGGGGTCAGCACATCTTCCATGCTGGGGACACCGGCAAGGTGCCAGAGATGGGGAAGCTAGGCCCGGTGGACATCGCCCTGCTGCCCATCGGTGGCACCTATACCATGGACGAGGCCGAGGCGGCGCAGGCGGTACGAGACCTTATCAAGCCCAGGGTGGTCATCCCCATGCACTACCAGTACGCCACGGCCGGCGATCCGGAGAAGTTCCGCTCGCTGGTGGGCGCGGCGGCCAGGGTCGAGGTGCTGGAGCCTGTCCTCAAGGTGAAGGCCGGGGGATAACGTCGGCCTTTGGCCAGGCCCAGGAAACACCCCGGACCGGATGGCCTGGCGCTGCCTCTACTGGTCCCACGCAGCGCCCAGGGTCCTTTCGTTTGTACCCTCTCGCGGACTCTCCCCCACACGGGGGAGAGCACAGTGCCTTCCCCCGGAAACGGGGGAAGGTCAGGATGGGGGACGAATGAGCGACAATGAAATGACCCTGCGTTCGCGACGACACTGATGGTGAATATGTCGGACCATGAACAGGCGCTTGAGTTCAGCCCACCACGCCGCAGGGCAGTGGCCGGCCGCCGGGAGGCTTGAGCGAAGGAGGACCCGTGCAGCCCTACTACGAGGACGAGACCCTGCGCCTCTACCGGGCCGTGTGCGGCCGGTACAACAACAACGCCTACGTGCTGGTCTGCTGCCAGACGGCTGAGAGCGTCATCATTGACACGCCAGAGGAGCCGGAGAAGGTGCTGGCCGCGGCCCAGGGGACCCGGGTCCGCGCCATCCTCATCACCCACCGCCACGCCGACCACCTGGCTGGGTTCGGCGCTATCAAGACGGCTACCGGCGCCCCCGCCGCCATCGGCCGCGCCGACGCCGAGGCTATGCCCACGCCCCCGGACTTCTACCTCAACGACGGCGACCTGGTGCCCTTCGGGCGCCTGGCGTTGAAGGTCGTCCATACCCCAGGCCACACGCCGGGTGCCACCTGTCTGCTTCTGGGCAACGCCCTCTTCTCTGGGGACACCCTCTTTCCTGGCGGACCAGGCCACACGCGAACGCCGGAAGCGCTCCAGGAGTCCATCCGCAGCATCACCACCAAGCTGCTGGTCCTACCCGACGCCACGGTGGTCTACCCCGGCCATGGGGACACCACCACCATTGGGCGGGCCAGAGAGGAGTACCGCGTCTTCGCGGGCCGCCCCCACCCGCCAGACCTGTGCGGCGATGTCCTCTGGCTGAAGGGCTAGCGATCCCGCTCGTACTGAGCTCCGACTCCGTCGAGAGTCGCGACCCCGACGAGTCGGGGTCGGACGTGTGGAGGTACGAGCGGGCTGGACCCTTGACTTGGACAACCGAGCGGAATGACGACTGACAGATTGGAAAGCGGGCCTGGTAGAGATTCCATCCGGTATTTCCTCCAGGCTTGGGCTGCCCGGAGGATACCTGGAAAGTGTCCTCAACATCAACTGACTGGAACCGGCGCTCATCCTGCCGTGACATCCCACCGGCACCTGTGCTAGTATGGGCAGCATCCGGTCCCCTGTTCCGGCATCATAGACCAGGTACACCCCTTTGGGTGGCGGAGGCCCATGACAACCAAGCCCATTGTGTATACCCTCACCACTTGCCCTACGTGCATCAAGCTGAAGCGGGCGTGGCGGCGCCAAGGCGTCGCCTACGAGGAGCGACCGGTGGACGCGGACCAGGGGTGGCTGGACGAGGCGCTGCGCTACGGCGACGCGGTGCCCATCGTCGTCTGGCCGGACGGCCGCGTGGAGCATGGGTTCGAGGGCGAAGCCGGCTGACACATCGAGTGACGGGCCGTTGGCCCGTGGGGGTCCTGTGGGGGAGACCCCTAGTGCCCCTGGGGCTCTCAGATAGACGCATCTTCTCAGGCAGCAAGGAGGGATGATGGCGCAGAAGGCCAGTGTGGTCACCCCGGAGCGGTTCGCACGGGGGCACCCATACAACGAGTACTTCCAGGCGGTCATCAAGGTCAACAAAGACCGCTTTCAGCAGTACTGGGACTCCTACCAGCCCCGCCCGGAGGACGTGGAGTTCTTCCGTAGGGCCAAGGCGGCACATGGCGGGCCTGCCACGGTGCTATGCCTGGGTGAGGACTGGTGCCCCGATGTCTACCGGGGTATGCCCGTGATGGCCAAGCTGGCCGAGTTGGCAGGGCTGGAGTTCCGCGTCTTCCCCCGGGACCAGAACCTGGACATCATGGACGAGTTCCTGAAGGACGGGCAGTTCCGCTCCATCCCCGTCTTTGTGTTCTACACCAAGGACGGCCGCTACCTCTGCCACTGGATCGAGCGGCCCGGGCTGGCCAACGAGGAGCGGGCGCGCATCGAGGCGGAGGTAAAGGCCCAGGTGGCTGGCGAGGAGGCGCAGCGCGCCGAGAGCCGCCGGCGGTCCCAGGCCCGCTACCCAGCCTGGCAGCAGGCCGAGGTGGACGAGATACGTGCGCTCGTCTCCCGGGCCACGGGCATAACCTAGCCGGCGGGGCCGACCCCGCCGGCGATGCCTGAGTGGCGTAGCCGGGCTTCAGAAGGGGCGATCACAACGCCCGGTGCAGCCACGCTCCAGGCACCGCCATCTAGTGTCCTGTCTCCGAAATACGTTTACGAATTGTCACTGCGAGGAATCCCGATGTAATTGGGACGACGAAGTCCCGATGCTGTCGGGAGCGGCGGGGTCCACCCTTCCTCCAGACGCCGTGGTGAGCCTGCCGAACCATTGCCACGGTTCTCGTTCGTCGGGCTCGGCGAACTTCGGGGACACCACACTAGAGAACGGTGATGCCCCGCTCTACAGCACCTGCCAGTAGCGGCGCCCCTGGGCCCGCACCAGCCGGCCGAACCCCGGCGTGGGGAAATGGCCGGCCGCGACCGTCGTCCCCTCCCGCTCCAGTTGGTCGAACACCTGGTGGCGGGTGTGTCGCGCCAGGTCAGGGTCCACGTCGGCCCGGGTCCCCCAGTCGGTCTCGGCCGCCTGGGCCGGATGGTGTGCCACATCCCCCAGGATGAATCCCCGCTGTCCGCCCGAGGCGATGGCGACGCTGACGTGGCCCGGCGTGTGGCCGGGGGTAGGCACCGTACGCACCTCGTCGGTGACGCGCTTCTCGCCCGAGGTAAGCTCCAGGATGCCAAGCTGCTGGAGCGGCAGTACCTGGGTCTTGATGTAAGGGAACCGCTGCTGGTTCTCAGGGCTGGTGAAGAACTCCCAGTCGCTCCGGGACGCCAGGTAGCGGGCGTTGGGGAAGAGAGGCCTGGGTTTACCCTCCTGCGGGGTGATGTTCCAGCCCACGTGGTCCACGTGCAGGTGGGTGAAGACCACCGCTGCCACCTCCTCGGCCGGCACCCCGCGCTCCTTCAGCAGCCGCCCGAGCTGGCCCTGGACGCTGCCCAGGGCGGCGACAGGCCCTGGCCCGATGCCCGTGTCCACCATCACCCAGCGCCCCTGAGAGCGCACGGCGTAGCAGCCAATGTTGATGCGGAGTTGCCCCTCCGGGGTCATGAGGTCTCGGTAGGGTCCCCAGTCCTTGTCCGAGGTGGCCCGGAAGAACTCAGTGGGACCCCGCTGGAAGGTGGCGTCGGAGAAGGCGATGACCTCCGCATTTCCGATGGAGAGCCGGTAGTCCACCATTCCTGTGCACCTCCACGGTTGAGTGTCGTCCCTCCCCAAGGCAATCCCATGCCGCCCCAGTACCCAGGCCCTGGCTGCCTTGGGCGTCCCCTACTTTACCACAGCCTGAAGCGCCTTGTTCACCTCCACAGCCCCTGGGGCTTGCTCCCTTCCCTCCATCTGGACTGCTACACTGGAGGCAGAGTGGGAGGAGGGGATGACCGGATGGCCGTCCAAGAGGTGTTATCATTGCACGCCACGGTGTACGGCAGGGTCCAGGGGGTCTTCTTCCGACAGTTTGTGGCCGAACGCGCCTGTCGCCTGGGCCTCATAGGGTACGTGCGCAACCTGCCTGACGGCGCCTCGGTGGAGGTGGTGGCCGAGGGCCCCAGGGCCTCCCTGGAGGCGCTGCTGGAGCACCTTCGGAGGGGGCCGCCCCTGGCCCGCGTTGACAAGGTGAAGGCCACCTGGGCACTCTCCAGTGGCACCTATCGGGCGTTCTCAGTCCAGTAGAGAGGCGCTACCTACTTTGGCGAGCGGTAGGACCCAGGGGGCACCAGGTGCACAGCAGGGCCATGTCCTCTCACCGGTCACCGTGCGCCGGAAGGCGCAACGGACAGCAGGCGACGGTAGAGGCCCAGAAGCCCCTGCTGCCCGCAGGCGGTGGGCACCGGCCAGGCCACGCCCAGCACCCGCCTTGCCTCCCTGACCTGGCTGTTCTCCTCGGGAGCTGGGAAGGCCCGGTACAGGGCCAGGGCCGCCCGGGCCAGCGCTGACCCGCCGGTCCGCCCTCCGTAGGCGTAGAAGAAGGGCAGGACCACGTTGACGGCCGCCTCCCGCGCGCGCCCGGCCCCAATGAGCGCTGTGGCCCCTTGCGCTTGGTCTGGGCAGTCCACGGCCAGCGCCCGCTCCAGGGCTGGCGGGCCTTGCAGTTTGACCAGGGGCAGAAGCCCCTCAAGCAACCCTGTCTCCCAGAAGCGGTGCAGCAGGCCGGCCATGCCCAGCAGGCGACGCCGAGGATGGTTGCTGGGGCGCAGCCCCGCCAGCGACCACGCTGCCTGGGGCACTACCGCCTCCAGCCCAGAGGCCCTCCAAATCCCGGCCAGGGCCGTGGCGTCGAGGTCGGGACTCTGAGGCAGCAGACCAGCGGCCCCCACCAGCAGCGCCTCCAGGGCAGTCCGCCGCTGCTCCGAAGGGACGGGGAGCAGGGCACGGCGCAGCAGTGCCAGGGGCAGGCCCATCGCCAGAGACCGCATGGCCTCCCGGTTACCGCTGTACCCCAGTGTTTCCATGACCCCCTGGTACAGGACCTCCTCTGGCCCAGACTGGGACAGCTCTTGGGTGAAGGCCCGCGCCTTCTGGTGGAAGCGGACAAGGCCTGCCCTGAGCAGCCGTCCAGGGGTCAGGGCAGCGGCCTGGGGCGCGGCCAAAAGGGATTGGTCAGGCTCCGGGGACACTGCCTCCGGTGCCAGGAGAGGCGTCCTCCCCGCCGTCCGGAGAGACACGTCCTGCGGCCGAGGGCTGTGACGTGCGGCCGTGCGTTTGGATGGCGCAGAGGGGGTGGTGGTGGAGCGGTACAGCCGCGCCAGCGACGGGAACAGGGCCACTACCGGTACCACAGCGCCCATCTCCAGCCGGGTCAGTGGGCCACGTCCAGTGGGGCCATCCAAAGGCGCTGGGGGCGTGGGCCACAGCACCACGTGCAATGCCATCCGGTTGTAGCGGCGGTCCCGACCGTGGCCGTGGTCCAGCCAGCCCCGCTCCCGAACGTGCACCTCCACATCGCCGCGCACCACCGAGCCGTCGTCCCGCAGCAGCAGCGCGTCGCGAAAATCAGGCCCCGGCCCTCCGCCCGGCCGGCCCGGATAGAGCACCGTGAAGCGGCTGCCGTCGCCCGCGTCCAGGGGGCCCAGGGCAGCGGCCGCCCGCCGCCAGAGGTGGGCCACGGCCCGCTCTGGCGCGTGCGCCCAGTGCCCCAGGCTCGCCTCTCCCGTCCTCACGTGGTCTCCTCGGCCCGCTTGTCCCCCAGGGGGTCCCACGGTGGTAGTATAAGCCAGCATGCGGAGGAGGAACAGCCGGAGATGTCCGCAGCGGTCCGACCGGCGGCGGTCGTCGGGCAGCTCTATGAGCGCTCTCCCAGCGCCCTTCGACTGCAGATGGAGGAGTGCATCCGCGGCCCTCTGGGGCCTGGCCGCGTGCCCCAGCCCAGCGAGGCGCTCTTGACAGGCCTCCTGGGCCTGGTGCTGCCCCACGCCGGCTACGCCTACTCCGGGCCTGTGGCTGCCACGGGGATAGCAGCCCTGGCGGGCCTGGGGCGCCCTGAGGTGGTGGCTATTCTGGGTCCCAATCACTATGGCCTGGGGGCCGGGCTGGCCCTCTCGTCGGCCGCTTTCTGGGAGACGCCCTTGGGCCGCTCTCCAGTGGACACGGATCTGGGTGAAGCCCTGCGGCGCCGCCTGCCCCGGCTGGTCCCCGATGCCGCTGCCCACCGGATGGAGCACTCCATCGAGGCCGTGCTCCCCTGGCTCCAGCACCTCTACGGCACCGGCCTGCCCTTCCTGCCTGTCTGCCTGTCGGACCAGTCCTTGGAGACCTGTCGCAAGTTGGGGGCGGCCCTGGCGGAGGTGCTGAGGGACCGGCGGGGCGTGGTCATCGCCAGCAGCGACCTGTCCCACTACTTTCCACGGGACAGGGCGGAGGTCCTGGACAAAGCCGCCATCGAGGCAGTCCTGTCGCTGGACCCGGCCGCCGTGGCCCGGGCCGCGGAGGAGGTCAACATGTGTGGGCCTGGAGCGGTCATGGCCATGCTGGAGACCATGAGGCGGCTGGGGAAGCCCAGGGCGCGGCTCCTGGGCTATGCCACCTCCGCCGACACGGGCGGCGACCCAGAGGGCGTCGTGGGCTACTGCTCCGTGCTGGTCACGGTGGAGGGTCACCATGCCGTTCCTCAAGAAATCGAGAAGTAGTAGTGCGGCTCTGTTGACATTCTGCCATCTCTTCCGCGCATGGTTCGGCGGGTCCGACGGGGTCGCGAGTCTCGACCCCGTCGAGTCGGGGGCGGAGCTCACCACGAGCGGAAACCTCCTGGGCCCGCTCGCCCTGAGCCAGTCGAAGGGGCGAGCAGGCGATGCCAACAGCGCCGCATAGCCTCTACGATACCTCGTGTACAATGGAGGCAAGGCTGGGGCGGAGCCACCGATGCAGCAACTCGACACGCCGGGGACCCCAAGCAGTGCCGCCAGCGACCTGGGCGCCAGGTCCCTGGGGCTGCTGGAGTTCCCGGCCGTCCTGGAGCGACTGGCCATCCACGCCACCTTCGTGCTGGGACGGGAGGCGGCCTTGGCCCTGCGCCCCTCCTTTGACCCCGACGTGGTGGCCCGCCGTCAGCAGGAGACCAGGGAGGCCCGAAGGCTGCTGGCGCGGGCTGACCCCGACCTCTCGGCGGCGCGGGACATCCGGGGCACCCTCCGGCGGGCTGCCATGGGGGGCGTCCTGACCGGCCCCGAGCTGCTGGAGGTGCACGACACCCTGTACGCGGTCCGCCGCTTCCGGGACCAGCTCCTCCGCGGCCGCCAGGAGGCCCCCGCCCTGGGGGACATGGCGGGGCGCATCGCTGACCTCAAAGAGTTGGAAGACCGCATCGCCAAGAGCATCGAACGGCATGGGGAGGTGGCCGACAATGCCTCGCCGGCCCTGCGCGAGCTGCGAGCCGAGGTCCGCGTGGCTTACGCCCGCCTGGAAGCGGCGCTCGGACGCATCGTCCGCTCCTCCCTGGGCGTGCATGTCCTCCAAGACGCCGTCATCACCCAGCGGGAGGGGCGCCTGGTGCTCCCGTTGAAAATCGAGCACCGCGGCCGCCTGCCCGGCCTGGTCCACGACGTCTCCGAGAGCGGAGCGACCCTCTTCGTGGAGCCACTGGCGGCGGTCCCCCTGGGCAACCGCTGGCGGCAGCTCAAGGCCGCTGAGGAGCGGGAGGCCGTAAAGGTGCTGCGGGAGCTCTCGGCCCTGGTGGAGCGCCACGCCGAGGACCTGCTGGCCGGACTGGAGCTAGCCGCCCGCCTGGACTTGGCCCTAGCCAAGGCCCGCTACGCCGTGGCCCTGGACGCCTTCGAGCCGGTCGTCCCCACGGCGGAGCAGGCAGTCCTGCGGCTGACCGACGCCCGCCACCCGCTGCTGACAGGCCCCGTGGTGCCCAACACCATCGAGGTAGGTGATGGATGGCGGGTGCTGCTCATCACCGGTCCCAACGCCGGCGGCAAGACGGTGGCGCTCAAGACCGCTGGCCTCCTGGCGCTGATGCACCAGGCGGGGCTGCAGGTTCCAGCCGCCCCTGGCTCCTTGCTCTCGGTGTTCGACGCCGTCTTCGCCGACATCGGCGACCAGCAGAGCATTGACCGCTCGCTGTCCACCTTCGCGGCGCACATCGCCGCCCTCCGCGTCATGCTGGGCCGGGCCACGCCCCGCTCGCTGGTGCTGGTGGACGAGCTGGGGGCCAGCACCGACCCGGAGGAGGGGGCAGCCCTGGCCAAGGCGCTGCTGGGCCACCTGGTGGAGCGAGGAGTCACCACCATCGCCACCACTCACCACCGGGACGTGGCCGCCTATGCGCAGGAGACCCCGGGCATGATGAACGCCAGCGTTGAGCTGGACCCGGCCACCCTGGCCCCCACCTACCGCCTGACGGCCGGCCTGCCCGGCCGGAGCTACGCTCTGGCCATCGCCGCCCAGTTGGGCCTGCCCAGGGAGGTCGTGGAGTCGGCCCGCGCCCACCTGGCCCCCTTGCAGCAGCAGATGGAGGTCCTGCTGGCTGACCTGGGGCGGGAGCGGGCCCAGGCCGCGGCCCAGCGGCAGGAGGCGGAGGCCGCCCTTCGCCGCGCCGAGGAGCTGCGCCAGGAGCTGGAGGGGCGCCTTGCTGAGGTGGAAAAAGAGAAGGCTGCGGCCCTGGAGGAGGTCCACGCTGACCTCCAGCGGAAGGCCGAGGAGGTGCTGGGGCAGCTTCGTGAGGCCTCCCGGGCGCTGGAGGGAGGCGCCGCCATGCCCGTGGCCGAGGCCCTTCGAACGGCCCAGCGCCTCCGCCGCGAGCTGGGCACGCCCGAGTGGCAGGCCGCCGAAGAGCGGGAGTGGGTGGCGCGCCTGCGTCCCGGCGACTGGGTGAGGGTGCGAGGCTTCCCCCAGCCGGGCATCGTTCAGGGGCCACCAGACCCCCGGGGGACCGTCGAGGTCATCATTGGGGCACTCAAGGCGCGAGTAGCCCTGGACCAACTGGAGCGGGCCCTGCCCACCCCCACGCCACCCTGGGCCAGTGGTCAAGGCCTGGCCAAGGCCGTGGCCGCCTGGCAGGGTGCGGTGAAGCCCGTTGTACCGCGCCCTTCCGTGGAAGGGCCGCACCCGGCGGAGCCGGCCACTGAGGCTATTGCCACTCCGGTGCCCCAGGTAGAGCTGGACCTCCGTGGGGAGCGGGCCGAAGAGGCCCTGCGCCGCCTGGAGAAGTTCCTGGACCAGGCGCTGCTTCAGGGGTACACCGTGGCCCGGGTGGTCCACGGGGCAGGGACCGGTGCGCTGCGGGTCGCCCTGCGGGAGCGCCTGGCCAAACATCCCCTGGTGCGTGCATGGCAGCCCGATACCTCCCGCCGCGGCGATGGGGCCACTATCGTCCTCCTGGCGTGAGCGGGCTACCGCCTGCGGGGCCTTGGTCTGTTCAAGTAGGGTCGTCTCGACCATCAGCTTACTTGCCTAGCACCTAACCCCCTCTAAACCCGGTCCCCCTCGCCTTTAGGAGAGGGGGACCACAGGGGGAGAGGTCAACATGGGTGCTGAGACAGGACACTAGCAGGTGGGGCCAGCGGCGCCAAGGCCTCGACGCTCGCCTCAGACCGTGCCGCCCAGGACCCTGGGGGCAATGAAGCGGATGAGGGCGGTGACCGCCAGCCGCTGTGTGGTGTGGTACACGAACTCGACGGTGGGGTTCACCCCCACGATGTCCAAGGCGCCGATGGGGGATTGCGCCAGCTCGTCCATGACCTCAAGCAGCTCGACATCCCGCAGCCCGTCGAAGCTGGGAGCAGCAGTACCAGCGGCGTAGCTCCCATTGACCACACCCATGTCCAGGCTCAGGTAGACGGCGTCGCAGCCCTGTGAAGCCACTTCCACAGCCTGGCGGGCCACTGCTCGGATACCTCCACGTCGCATGTCGCCCAGGGTGAAGACCCGGAGATCCAACTCTCTGGCCGTCTCCAGTTGCTCCAGGGGGACGTACCCGTGGGCACCCAGCCAGACCATGTTGCGGGGGTCCACGGCGCCTGACTCCAGGACCCTCCTAGCGGTAGCTCCCGTCCACACCCTGCCCCAGAGGGGGTCCTCCTGCCCCAGGTCCAGCCGGTTGGAGACCTGGATATAGCCGATTCTCCTGCCGCCACGGCGGAGGATGGCGTCGTGGAGGCCCAGGGTCAGAGGATAGGAGATGAAGTGGTCGCCACCAAGGACAACGGGGAAGGCCCCGCGTTCGAGGATTCGGGCGATGGCCTCCCGGAGGGCTGCCTCCGTCTTGGGCCAGTCAACGGGGTAGACGTTCAGGTCGCCCAGGTCCACGAGCCGCAGTTCCTTGGGGGCCACCAGGACTTGGCCCGTAGTGACCTCGATGAGGTCCCCCCTTTCAATATGGCTGGCATAGTAGGTGGCCGTCTCACGCATGCTGCGGGGGCCGAACCGGGCGCCGATGCGGCCCGTGGTAGAAAGGTCGTAGGGGACGCCCAGGATGGCCACCATGCCTTCCTTCAGGTCCTCCACCTCAGCCTTGGGTGCCCGTAGCATGGTAAGGATCCCGGCGAAGGCGGGCAGCGGGTCCCGGTTCAGGGGCATGGGCCTCTCCTCGCTAGCGGTTGCGGGCACTACATATCCACTAGGCGTAGAGCTGAAGGCGCTCTTGGAGCCCCACCAGGAAGGTCAGGATCATCATGCACCCTACACGGGAGGTCATCTTTTTGAGGTCCTTGATGGGGTCCAACTCCACCAGGTCCATGGCCGCCACCCTGGGGTCGCGGCCCAGCATGTACATGGCCTCGAAAACATCGCCCAGCAGCAGCCCGCCGGGGGTGTGGGAGCCGGTGCCTGGCGCGAAGGCCGCCTCAATGGCATCAATGTCGAAGGAGGCATAGATGGCGTCTGTCCCATCGCCGGCCTGGGCCAGGGCCTCTTCCACCACATCCTCGATGCCCCGCTGGCGCACCTCCCTGGCCGAGACCATGCGGAGGCCGTGCTTGTCGGCATAGTCTTTGAGCACCGAGGAGGAGAGAAAGCCGTGCAAGCCCACCTGGACCGCGTTGCGCCCGTTCACGTACCCCCCATCAATGAGCTGACGGAACGGTGTGCCGCTGCTGGGGCCGTCGTAGGCTGGGTCCCGCAGGTCGTTGTGTGCGTCGAAGTCAACCAGGCCCACCCGCCTGAACCTGCGACCGTCACGGAGGGCGCGGCACGAGGGGGCTGCGATAGCGTGGTCGCCACCGATGATGATAGGCACAAACCCCGGATGACGCTGGTAAAGCTCTGTCAGCGCCTCCTGAGTGTTGGCGTGGCACCGCACCACATCGGTGGGGTGCATCTGCACGTCACCGATGTCCCGCACTTTCAGGTTCATGATGTCCACGCCAAAATCGAAGCTGCGGGTGGCGAAGGAGAGGAAGGTCTCCCGCACCGCGTTGGGTCCCTCATTGGTCCCCTTGAACATGTGGGTCCCTTTGTTGAACGGGACGCCGATGATACCGGCATGGATGTCTTCCTTGAAGTCCCAGGGCAGGATGACGCTGTTCAGCATGTTGTAGTCCGGGTTGGCCCCCAGAGGGCTCGACGCCAGGATGAGTCCGGGTGGCAGCAGGTGTTTCACCATAGACATGCCTCCTCCCAGCCTGAGATTGCGGGCCGAGGACACGCAGCACGGGGCTTTGGACGCTCCCGGCGCCCTGCCCTACGGTATTCAGTCTAGTACCCCGCGGCTGAGGCCAGGTCGAACTCGCATAGCCCGCTGCGCAGCTTCCCGGTGCCCCCGTCCACCTGTATTCCAGCCGGCCCCGCAAAGTACCGTGCCAGCAACTCCTCGCGGACCGTCGCCACGCGGTGTCCCCGGGCCTGAAGACCTTGGATGCTCCGCTGCGGCAATCGGTCGTCGGCCAGCAGGTCCAGGGCGCTGGCATCCAGCCGCGGGGCGGCGATGGCCTGGTTAAGCTCCATGCCGTAGTCCAGGATGTTCACCAGCACTTGGAGCACCGCACTGACGATCTTTCGGCCTCCGGGGGCGCCCAGCGCCATGACCGGCCTGCTGTCCTTCAGCACCAGGACCGGGGACATGTTGGAGAGGATGCGTTTGCCACCCTGGACTGAGTTGGGCGTCCCCGGCTCTGGATTGAACCAGCTCATGGCGCCGTTCAGGGGTACCCCAGTCCCCGGGGGGATGACTCCGCTCCAGGTCTGCAAGGTCTGGGTTATAGAGACCATGTTGCGCTCTTTGTCCACCACACAGCTCTGTGTGGTGTCTGCACCGTGCTGGCCGGCCAGCGCGGCCTCAACAAGGGTGTTCTGGAGCTCTCTGACCGGGGGCAGCGGCAGATCCCTATCGGGACGGACAGACCGGGCCAACTCCTTGGCGTAGCCCGGTGAAGCTAGCTTTTCGTAGGGCGTAGGGATGAGGTCCGGGTCCCCCATCAGGTGGTAGCGGTCGGCAAAAGCCAGCCGCAGGGCCTCGGCAATAAGATGCAGAGCTTCGGCAGAGTTATGGGGCAAAGAAGCCATGTCGAAGTTGTCCAGGATGTGCAGGGCTTCCACCAGCGTCGGCCCACCGCTTGCGATGGGCGGGGCCACGACAGTGTAGCCACGGTAGGAAGCTATCCCTCCTGGAGACCACACGTCCGCCTGGTAGGAGGCCAGGTCCTCCTCGCCCAGCAGCCCGCCATGCCCGAGCACGTGCCGCACGATGGCCCTGGCGACTTCGCCACGATAGAAGGCATCCGGTCCCTCTTGCGCTATCCTCCTGAGTGTGCGGGCCAGGTCTTTCTGCACCATCTTCCCCGCGGCCTTCTGTGAAAGCGGTGAGGTCAGCAGTGACCCGTCAGCGTTCCGGAACAGCCCCATCGTCTCCGGGAACTGGGTAATGATGCCCCAGCGCGAGGCGATGGACAGGGCCAGGAAGATGTCTGCGTCGAACCCTTCCTCGGCGTACCGAATGGCGTGGCGCATGACGTCCTGGCGGCCCATGGTGCCGAACCTCTCCAGGGCCAGGCACAGCCCGGCGATGGTGCCGGGGACCGTGATGGAACGGTAGCCCACCGCATTTGCCTGGTCCTTCACCGGGCGCCAGCCAAAGTTGCCCTCTGGGGGGCCTGGGAGCAGCTCATACATGGCGGGCGTGGCTGCCTTGGGTGCCCGCATGTTGTAGTCCACCACGGCGCTTTTCTTGTTGCGGGCGTTGTAGATGACCATGTGGCCACCGCCGCCCAGACCGCTCATGAAAGGCCCGCACACGCCAATGGCAAACCCCATGGCCACCGCAGCGTCCACGGCGTTGCCCCCGGCCATGAGCACCTCCAGGCCCGCCCTGGTTACCGCCGCGTGCTCCGAGAGCACCATCCCGTGCTCGGCGGTTATCCGGCTCTTCCGCACGCCCCAACTGGTGGTTTTTCCGCTCATGGCTCAGCGCCTCTTTCCCTTTTCACCAGCATAGAGAGGTGCCATGCGAAGTGTGTGCAGCCGATGGATATAGAGCCTTAGTACGCCGCGCGCAGGGCAGCCTCGAAGATGTTGACCGTCTCGTCCAGGTCGGCATCCGTGTGGGCCTTGGAGATGTAGAACTTCCCGCCAGGCGGACGGAAGACTCCCCGCTTAATCATCTCGATGCTCACCCTGCGCCCCTTCTCCTGGTCGGCCCTCATGGTGGAGCGGTAGTCTACGATCTCCTCGTCAGTGAACAGGATGTCCACAATCGGCCCCTCTCCCAGCACCTGCGCGGGCGTCTCCAGGAGGTCGCAGACCTGCTTGAAGCCTTTCTTGAGTCGCTCGCCGGAGCGCCGTAGCGCATCGTACGTACCTGGCTTCTCCAGCTCGTTGAGGGTGGTCAGGCCGGCCGTGGCAGTGATGGGGTTGCCGCTGAAGGTGCCGCTGGTCATTACGTACCGTCCCTGGGGTTTCAGTGCCGGGTCCAGTCGGCCCATGATCTCCTTGGGGCCCACCACGGCACCCACGGGGAACCCGCCGCCGATGGCTTTGCCCAGGGTCGCCAAGTCAGGGACGACGCCATAAAGCTCCTGGGCACCCCCCCAGGCGATACGGAAGCCGGTAACCACCTCGTCGAAGACCAGCAGCACACCGCACTCCTTGGTGTTCTGTCGCAGGGCCTCCAGAAAGCCCGGCTTGGGCTTGATGATGCGGAAGAAGGGCTCCACGATGACCGCCGCCAACTCGTCCTTGTGCTGGCGGATGAGAGAGCAGACGTAGTCAGTATTGTTGAAGGGCGCCACCAGAACGCGGTCGCCCAACACGCTGGGCACCCCGTCGGAGTCTGGCTCGCCCTTCGGGTAGTTGGGTGGCCCCGATGGTGTAGTGCTCCAGGCCGCGTAGTCGTGGCTGCCGTGATAGCCGCCCTCGAACTTCAGGATCTTGGGCTTGCCGGTGTAGCCTCGCGCCAGCCGCAGGGCCACATAGGTGGCCTCGTTGCCCGAGTTGGTGAACTTCAGGGCCTCGGCGCAGGGGACCGCCTCCACTATCTTCTTCACCAGTCGTATGGCCACATCGGTAAGCTGGTAGAACTGGGAGCCCATCTCCAGGCGTTCCTTCACCGCCTGGACCACAGCAGGGTGGGCATGCCCCAGGATGAGGGGACCTGCCCCGATCAGATAGTCAATGTACTCATTGCCGTCCACGTCCCAGATGCGGCTCCCCTTGCCGCGGACAAAGACCGTGGCTACCTCATCCGGCAGGCCCCGCAGGTGCAGGGTCGCCCCCGGGATGAACTCCCTGGCCATCTCCCAGAGCTCCTTGCTGGCCTGCCCGCGCACGACGCTCTTCACCATCGGGGGCCTCCTCTTCCCTAGTGAATCTCGAACACCTTGCGCCCAATGAAGCGCAGGACCGCCTCGGCCGCCATCCGCGGCGTCCGCTCGGTGTAGTCCAGACGGGGGGTGACCTCCGTCAGGTCAAAGGCCAGGATAGGGTACTTGGCCAGCTCTTCGATGATCTGGAGGTACATCAGCGGGGTTACGCTGCCGATGACCACGCCACCGGTGCCGGGCGCGAAGCCGGTGTCAATGCAGTCAATGTCCAGGGATACGTAGATGTAGTCGCAACCCTGGATGGCGTGGTCGGCGGCGCGGCGGGCCACCTCTCGTGCGCCCAGCTCCCACAGGTCCTTGTGGGTGAAGATCTTGGCGCCATTCTTGTGGATGAGGTCCCACTGCTCGGTGCTGACCCACCCCTGGATGCCCACCCAGGCCATGTTACTGGGCGACACCATGGGCAACTCGGAGATGCGCCGGGCGTTGGTGCCGTGGTTGTACCGTCCAAAGATGGGGTTGCCGTCGGTGAAGTCCAGGTGCCCGTCCACGTGGATGTAGCCCACTTTCACCCGGGGGTCCTTCTCCACAATGGCCCGGGTAGCGCCAAGGCATGAGGGGTAGCCGACGTAGTGATCGCCACCCAGGCATACCGAGAAGGCGCCCCGCTTCACCACCTCGTAGACCAGGCCGGCGATGCCCTCAGTGGTCTTCATCACGTCGGTGGGGTACACATTGGCGTCGCCCACGTCGGCCAGCACACCATCCTTCATGACCAGCCGCGCCCCGGTGGCCACGTCCACCAGGCCTTTCTTGCCGGCGTTGCGCAGCTTGTCGGCCAAGGGCAAAGAGGCCTCTCGGACCCCCTTGGGGCCCGTCCGCGTGCCAAAGCGAGTGGAGTGGGTGCTGTCGTGGGGAGCGCCGCTCACCGCCACCATGCCCGGTTTCAGTGTATCAAAGTCCACCATCGGCGCGTGCAGGAAGGTGGCCGCGCCTTCATACCAGGGTCCCGGTCTTCCTGCCACCATGGGTCAGCCCCCTTTCTCGGCTGTTCTAGGTTCGGGCTGGAACGGAAGGCGTGGGCGAGACCGCAGCAATCCGCGGGGCAATGAGCCGCAGAATGGCGGTGACCGCGATGCGCTGACTGGTGTGGTACACGAACTCCACCGTTGGGTTCACCCCCACCACCCCCACTGCGCCAACCTTGGCATCCCACAGCACGTCCATGGCGTCCACCAGCTCCACATCGCGGACCCCGTCCAGGTTCGGGACCGCGGTGCCGGCGGTGTAGCAGCCGTCCACTACGTCCAGGTCAACGCTCACGTAGATGCCATCGCAGCCTGCACCCGCGATGTCTACAGCCTGGCGCATCACCGGCAGGATGCCCTGTTTGCGGATGTCCTTCAGGGTAAACACCCGTGCGTTCAGCTCCTGCGCGTAGACCCACTCCTCGGCCCGCACGTAGCCGTGAGGCCCGACCCAGACCATGTTGCGGGGGTCCACAGCACCCATCTCGATAATTTGGCGAGCAGTGGCGCCCCGCCACACGTTGCCCCACACAGGGTCCTCTTTCCCCAAGTCAAGATTGCGGGAAAGCTGGATGTACCCCACCCTCCGGCCACCTTTTGCTACCACCGCATCCTTGTAGCCTTGAATCAGGGCGGTGGTGATGAAGTTATCGCCCCCCAGGATGACGGGGAAGGCGCCCCGTCGCGTGATCTCGCGCATGGCCCGCCGGAGGGATGCCTCGGTCTTGGGCCAGTCCACGGGGTACACGTTGAGGTCGCCCAGGTCCAGCATCCGGGGCTTCGGATTGTAGCGCACCACCTCCTTGGTGGTGACCTCGATGACCTCGCTGCCGGTCTCGATGCTGCCCGCATAGAAGGTGGAGGTCTCCCGCATGTTTCGCGGGCCGAAGCGGGAGCCGATGCGGGCGGTGTTGGAGAGGTCGTAGGTGACCCCTGCGATGGCTATCATCCCCTCTTGCAGGTCCTCGAGGTCCCCGTGGGGCACCCGCAAGAAGGTGAGGATGCCGGCGAACATGGGCAGGGGGTCCTTGTTCAGAGGCATGCTTCAGCCTCCCACGCCTCAGCCTCAGGCCAGCGCTCTGGGGCTGATGAGCTCGATGACCGCTTCCGCCGCCAGCCGCTGAGCACGGCCGCTGGGGTCCACCGTGGGCGCCACCTCCACCATGTCCATGGCCCGGAGAGTGGTGACTTTGGAAAGAGCACGCATGGTCTCCAACAGCTCTCGGGGCGTCATGCCACCGATGACCACCTCGCCTCGGCCAGGGGCGTAGCCGGTATCTACCGCCCCGATGTCCACGCTCAGGTAGATGGCCCCGCACCCGGCGCCGGCTGCCGCCACTGCCTCCTCTGCCGCCCGTGTGGCCCCCAGCTTGCCCACCGCCTCCACGGTGACCACCTTCATCCCTTTAGCTTGGGCCAGCTCCCACTCCTCTGCCAGGGCGTAGCCGGAGACGCCGAGGAAGGCCATGTTCTGGGGCTTCACCAGGTCCAGTTCCAGGAGCCGGCGGGCCGTGGCGCCGTGCCAGTTCTTGCCCCAGGCCGCGTCGGCGTCGGCCAGGTTAAACTGGCTGGACACCTGGATGTACCCCAGCGCGGCGCCCTGCCCCAGGGCACGGGCCACACCCTGGAGCAGCGGGTAGGTGATGAAGGCGTCGCCGCCAAGGGCCACCAGGAAGGCGCCGCGGTGGACCACTTGGGCCGCGATGTTCCGCAGCGATGCCATGCTGCGGGCCAGGCTGAGGGGGTAAAGGGGCGCATCACCAAGGTCTACTACCTTGCCACCAGTCGGGAGCCGGAGCTGCTTTCCCGTCTCGATGTCCACCAAGGTATGGGTCTCCGAGGCCTGGAGGTCGTAGACGAAATCGGCGGAGGCCTCTCTGATAGCTTTGGGGCCGTAGCGGGCACCCTGACGTGCGCTGGAGGTGGCGTCATGGGGAGCACCGAGCACCGCCACGGCCCCGGGCCGGACCTGGCGGGCCGTGCCCCACGGTGCCCGCAGAAAGCTCGATACCCCTGCGAAGGACGGCAATAGCTCCCGCGTGTACACAGGCACCTCCGGACGCCCTTCCTCAGGCGCTCTTGATGTGGGCCAGGTACTGTCCCGCGATGTCCACGCCCACCATCCCGCTCCACGTGCCGAGAATACGCCCTGTGATGGAGCCGGGGATGGCCCCATCCCCAATGGTCCGGGTGTCAACGGAGCGCACCGGCAGCAGGCAGACGCTGGTGGCGGTGATGAACGCCTCGTCAGCGGTATACACATCGTAGAGGTTGAAGTCCATCTCTGCGGCCGGGATGTTCAGTTCCTGGCAGATCTCCATCGTTGTCTGGCGGCTGATGCCCCCCAGGACGTAGCGCTCGTGGGAGGTGATGACCCTCCCATCCCGCACGATGAAGAAGTTGTAGCCGGAGCCTTCGGCCACATTGCCGTTCTCATCCAGCAGCAGGCTCCAGACGTCCGGGTCTCCCTGCTTGGCCAGCATCTCGGCCATCACCTGGTTCAGGTAGTTCTGGAGCTTGGCCCGGGGGTCCAGGTACTGTGGGGGTGTTCGGCGGATGGGCGAAGTCCTCATGCTGATACCCGTCTGGTAGAACTTGGCCCGCTCCCACGGCAGTGGCCGGCACAGGATGATGATGGTGGGCTGCTCCTTCTCGCCGGGCCGCGCCGAGGGGACCCCGCGCGTGACTCGCTGGGTCACCCAGAAGTCGTCGCTGGGGCCCAGCAGGTGCTTGTTGCGCTCCACCACCTCGTCCGTCAGACGTGACATCTCCCCCTGGGAGATACCGGGGTCTATGCCGGCGTACTTGCACGAGCGGTATAGTCGCTCCACATGCTCCTTGAGCTTGAAAACCTTGCCTTTGAAGGTCCGCATGGTGTCGAAGGCGGCGTCGCCGTGGGTGAACCCGTGGTCAGAGATCGAGACCGTCGCCTGGCTCTCGGGGACAAACTTGCCATTCAGGTAAACAACTCGCTCCCCTGCCGGCGCTGCCATAGTATCCTCCTCATCGTGGCTTCCGTGGCCACCCTATTTGCGAAGCTTGACTCCCGCCAGGAAGGCCAGCAGCAGTCCGGCGCTGGTCCTGGCAACAACCTCCTTGATGTCGTCATAGGTGTCTATTGCGGTGATGTCCAGGGCCTTGACCCTGGTGCCCTGTCCCAGCAGGAACAGTGCTTCCTGCACCTCCAGCCAGGACAGCCCCCCCGGCACCGTTGCCAGGTGAGAGGCGCTGGAGGACATGTCCAGCACGGTGCCATCCACGCTGACGTACACCGCGTCGGTGCCCTTGGAGGCCACTTCCAGTGCCCGTTGAGTGACGTTGGCGATGCCCTCTTTGCGGGCCTGCCGTGCGGTAATCAGCGTGACGCCCTGGCCCGCCGCCCACCCGTGCTCTTCCATTGAGCTGGCGAACCCGTGGAGACCCACCACGGCGGTGCTGCTCCCCTGCACGACGCCGGCCTCCAGGATGTTGCGCAGAGGGGTCACGTCGCTTTGCCCGCCCTCGGCCACGTCGCGGCTGTCGGCCCGGGAGTCGAACCACACCAGGCCGATCTTCTGCTTGGTGGCGGCGGCCATCCCCCTGACCACCGGCGCGGTGATGGAGCCATCGCCGCCCATGATGACCGTCACTACCCTGCCCGTGAGGCCAAAGACCTCTTTCATGGCCTGCTCAATGCGCCGGTTGTTCTCCACGAGGTCCGTGGCGTGGAGTCGGACGTCCCCCACGTAGCGGACCTTTAGCGACTGGATGTCTACCCCCAGGTCCGGGTCGTAGGTGGTGAAGTAGATGAAGGCCTTGCGAATGGCGTTGGGGGTGGAGTCAACTCCGGCGGGCAGGTGCCCCGCCTTGGACAGCGGGACCCCCACGATGCCCACGTCAATGGCCTCGCTGAAGTCCCAGGCCGTGATCCAGTTGCTGACCCGGCGCTCCTTCTGCCCCTCCAGTTGGTTCAGGCGGATGATCTGCGGTGGGCCCAGGAACTCGATGGTCTTGGTAGTCACCGCTCCCTCCTTACCGGTACAGCTTCTTGCGCTGGTGGAGCCCTGCCAGGAAGGACATCAGCATCATGCAGCCCACCCTGGGGGTCATGCCGCGCAGGTCGCGCAGGGGGTCCATCTCCACGATGTCCATAGCCATCACCTTGGGCGTCTGACCCAGAAGGTGGAGGGCTTCGAAGACGTCGCCCAGCATGAGTCCGCCAGGCGTGTGGGCAACTGTCCCTGGGGCCAGCGCCGCCTCAATGGCATCCATGTCAAAGGAGATGTAGATGGCATCCGTCCCGTCCGAGGCCTGGGCTATCGCCTCCTCCACGACTTTGATGATGCCGCGGGCCCGTACCTCCCGCGCCGAGACCATGCGCAGGCCGCGCTTGTCAGCGTACTCCTTGAGCACCGAGGAGCTCAGGAACCCGTGCAGCCCCACCTGGACAGCATTGCGGCCATCAACGTACCCCTGGTCAATGAGCTGGCGGAAGGGCGTGCCGCCGCTGGGTCCCTCGTAGGTCGGGTCCCGCAGGTCGTTGTGGGCGTCGAAGTCAATGAGGCCCACTTTGAATCCACCGTGCCCCTTCTTGAACCCGCGCACCGATGGCGCAGCCACCGCATGGTGGCCGCCCAGGAGGATAGGGATGAAGTTGGGGCGCTGCTTATAGACATCGGCCAGGGCGCTCTCGAAGTTGGCATGGGTCTCCACCACACTGGTGGGGTGCAGCTTCACGTCGCCGACGTCCCGGACCTTCAGGTCCGCCACGTCAACATCAAAGTCGAAACTGCGCGTGCCAAAGGTGGCAAAGGTCTCCCGGACCGCGTTGGGGCCCATGAAGGTCCCCTGAAAGCCGTGAGAGAGGGTCTGGGGCAGTCCGATAATGCCGACGTCCAGTTCCTCCTGGTAGTCCCAGGGCCTGATCCAGGTGCTCATCATGTTGTAGTCGCGGGTTTCCCCCCGGCTCTGGACCAGTTGCGGCGGCAACAGCTTCTCAATGCGCTGACTCACTCGTCCTCCTTTTTGCTCAGGTCAAAGAGCTGTCTCTATAGCGACCCGCGCAGGGCTGGGTCGAGAACATCACGAAGCCAGTCTCCCAGGCGGTTCATGCTCAGCGTCACCAGCATCAGGGCAATGCCGGGGAAGGTGCTAAGCCACCAGGCGGTCTGCATGAAGGCCCGCCCCTGTTGCAGCTCACCGCCCCAGCTAGGGGTCGGCGGCTGGACCCCCAGGCCCAGAAAGCTCAGGCTGGCCTCCAGCACAATGACATCGGCGAACTGGAGGGTCGCCAGCACCAGCACAATGGACATGGTGTTGGGCAGCAGGTGGCGCAGCACAATCCGCGCATTGGAGGCCCCAACGGCCCTGGCCGCCTCGATGTACTCCTTCTCCTTGAGGGACATGACCTGTCCCCGCACTGCGCGGGCATGGGCAATCCACCGGCTGATGATGAGGACGACCAGCAGGGTTGGGATGCTGGACCCCAACACCGCCAGCAGGGCAATCGCCAGCAGGATGCTGGGGATGCTGAGCTGGATGTCCACGATGGTCATCAGGGCCTGGTCCACCGTCTTTCCGAAGAACCCGGAAACCAGGCCAACTGCTACGCCCACCAGTGTCCCACCCACTACGACAGCAAAAGCCAGGCTGAGAGAAATGCGGGCGCCATAGAACATGCGGCTCAGGAAATCCCTTCCAAGGCGGTCTGTGCCCAGGGGGAAGAACAGGCCGTCAGCGGTGCGGGTCAACGGGGGGCTCAAACGGTCGGCCAGGGACTGCTCCAGGGGGTCGTAGGGCGAGATGAACGGCGCTAGAATGGCAGCCAGGACCAGGACAACCAGGATGAGGAGGCTGACCCAGCCGGTGATGGGCAGCTTCAGGCGTCTGAGCGTCCTCCGCAGCCATTCCCGCCGCCTGGCGGTGTCCACCATCTGGCCCAGGGAGGCACTGACCTGCATGCTGTTTCCCGTCGGGGTGCCCATCCCATCCCCTTAGGCGTAGCGGATACGCGGGTCCAGGACCCCGTACAGAGTGTCCACGGCCAGGTTCACCGTGACAAAGACTACCGAGGTCAACAGCACCACAGCCTGGACCACCGGGTAGTCCCGCTGCTGGACGGCCTCCACCGCGGCGCGGCCGACTCCCGGCCAGGCGAAAACCGTCTCGGTCACTACGGCGCCCGCCAGCAGGGACCCCACCTGAATGCCCAGGATGGTGACCACCGGGATTGCCGCGTTCCGGAGCGCGTGACGCACAATGACCGTGCTGTTCCTCAACCCCTTGGCGCGGGCCGTGCGAATGTAGTCTGCCCGCAGAACGTCCAGCATGGCCGAGCGGGTGAGGCGGGCCATCATCGCCATGGGCAGGAAGGCCAGGGTGAACGCAGGCAGAATGAGGTGGTCAAAGCCGCCGCGGCCAGAGGTAGGGAGCCAGTGGAACTTCACCGCAAAGACCAGGATCAGCACCAGGCCCAGCCAGAAGGTCGGCCACGACTGGCCCACCATAGCCAGGGTCATGATGGCCTGGTCCCAGAACCCTCCTCGCTTGACGGCTGCTATGACCCCCGCCGGTATGGAAAGGGCTACGACGATGATGAGGGTTACCGCCGCCAGCTCCACGGTGGCCGGGAACCGTTCCCAGACCAGGGACAGCGCTGGCCGGCGGTACCGCAGGGACTGGCCCCAATCGCCCAGGAGGACGTTCTGCCAGTAGCGCACGTACTGGATGTACACAGGCTTGTCCAGGCCCAGGTCTCTTCGTACCTGCTCCACCTGCTCGTGGGTCCACTCCTGGTCCACCAGCAGCGAGACCGGGTCACCGGACAGGTGGGTGATGCCGAACACAATGGTGGAGACGCCCAGCACTACCAGGATGCCGCGCAGGAACCGCCTGACCAGAAAGCGGCCCATACCCTCACCCTCGCGCTGGGTGGCGGCACCCGCCGCGCTTCCCCAGTCCCGCTAGGTTCTGTTGACATCCTGCCACTTATCCCGCTCGTGGTGAGCTTGTCGAATCCATGAGCGGGGTCCTGGTTGGGTCCGCTCACCCTAAGGCCATCGAAGGGGGAGCGGACAGTGTCAACAGGACCTAGTCCCTTCTCACCTCGTTGGCAGGCTGCTCACTCGCCTGCCTGGTCCTACCTGCCCTTGTACTTGAAGTCAGCCAGGACAATCTTCTCGTTGGGACGACGCTTCCAGTCCCAATTGCTGGAGACCGCGTCCACGAAATCCACCTGGACGATCTGGAGGATAGGCACCTCGTCGAACATGATCTTCTGGGCTTCCTTGTAGCAGGCGTTGCGCCCTGTCAGGTCGAACATCACGGCGCAGTCTTTGCCCATCAGTTGGTCTGCGCGCTCATTGCGCCAGAAGTCAATGGCAGCGCCGGGCTTGATGCTGGCCCACCACACAGAGCCGTCATAGGCGAAATCGGCGGGAAGACGGATCATGAACCCCTTCATGGTCTTCTCCCGCACAATCTGCTCCCGCACCACCGCCTCCAGCAGCTCGATCTTGGCGTTGACCCCTATCTTCTGGACCATGTTGACGATGGCCTCGGTGGTGAGCCGGTCGCCCTGGAAGATGTTCTCGCCGGTCTGGAAGACAATCTCCTGGCCGGCGTAGCCAGACTTCGCCAGAAGCTCCTTGGCCTTGTTCTGGTCATAGGGCCATGCCAGGGAGGCATCGTAGGAGGGGTTCGTGTTGGGGAACACGCCGCGCATAGGGACCGCGTAGCCGCCAAAGATGTCCCGGGCGATGGCCTCGCGGTCAATGGCCATGCTGACAGCCTGGCGGAACTCCTTGGACTGGTAGATGATGGGGGCAGTGGCCTTGAGGTGCGGGTAGTAGATCATCCAGTCCACCATGTGGGTGCTGGTCACGTGGGCGTTGGGATTCCCCTGGATGGTCTTGATGGAGTCCGGCTCCACCGTTACGATCATGTCCACCTCGCCAGCCAGCAGGGCGGCCACGCGAGTGCCCTGGTCCGGTATGGGCCGGATGATGGCCGTGTCACCATCGCCGCGCTCCCCGAACCAGTCGGGGTTCCGGGCCAGCTCCACGTTGACCTGGCGTTTCCACTCCACCACCCGGTAGGCGCCGGTGCCGACGGGTTTCTCCAGTTCCTTCTGGAGCCCCTGTGCCTTGATGCTCTTGGCGTTGCCGACCCCGCAGTTGAAGCCCGAAAGCAGGTTGGGCAGGATGGGCTCCGATTGCTCAGTGACGAAGCGGACCGTGCCCGTGCCGACAGGCTGGGCGTCTTTAATGACACCCTTGAATCGGATAGCGGCGCGCAGTGTCTTGGCATCGTCGGTGCGGAGGAAGTTCCAGTAGTCGGCCACCGACTGGGCATCCACCGGGCTGCCGTCGTGCCATTTGAGCCCGGGGCGCAGGGTGAACTCCCACGTTGTAGGGTCCACAGTCTTCCAAGACGTCGCCAGGCCGGGCCCCATGCTGTGGTCCGCCTTACGGTCCACCAGGCAGTCGAACACGTTGGCGTGGAAGAGGATGCTGGCGATGTCCGTGTCCGCTCCAGCAAAGAGCGTGACTGGCTCAGCCGCCTGAGCGATGCGCAGCACCCTGGTGGGCCTGGCCGTGGGGACCGCTGTAGCGGTTGGGGTGGGCGTGGCACGCGGGGTGGTGGCGGTAGGTTGGGCAGCAGGGGCGGTTGGCGTTGGTGTTCTGGAAGCACAACTCAGGCTGAACACAAAGACGAGGCCGAGCACCCCCATGAGCAGAAGCCAAGCCTTCTGGCTGCGCATGCTGTACCTCCATCGCTTTGCGAGTTGTCCTTACAGCAAGGTGGAAAGCCTCCTCGTCCCCCGCTGGGGGTAACTCAAGAAAGTTTCGAGTGCACTAACACAGGAAATCTCCAACCCCTGTAACCCTCTACCCCCGTGCGTGTGGAGCAACAGCGCTGCCGAAGAAAGAAGCACTTACCACCTGGGCTGGCTGCTGCCCTGGTCTGCGGCCAGCCCAAGCCCGAGCGAGTTCCGCGTCCCTCCCTGGACCGATAGCTATGAACAGAACGTAGCACAGCACATCTGCCGTGTCAATGGCTATAATGTGCTCAGTGAGAGTTACATATGAGCCGAATCACGTCATAATAGAGATGGCAAAGCTTCTAAAACGCCTGCCGTTAGTTCGGGAGTCCACAAATGGCATTCGCGCCGCCGGTACTCGCTACTATCCATGTTGTTCTAGGCAGCGCTATGGGCTGGCGACGAAACACGCCATCTCGCACCTTTAGCTACCACACCGGTCTGGGAGGACCTGGTCCTTCCACGGAAGGTCAGGCGACGCCGGTATGTGACAGGGGGTGCTACCTGCTGTAGGTGGAGTAGGCTTATACTGGCCGCTGAGGTGAGGCCTTTCGCTGAGAGGGTAGACATGGGTGAAGGCACCGGCCAGCCGCCGCCCTGCGAGCCACCGCGCACACGAGAAGCGGTGGACTGCTGGCTGCGCCACTGGGGCCGGCACGCCCAGGCCGACGGCACCGAGCCGCTGACGCGGGAGGACGTGGAGCGGCTGATTGAGGCCAATGGCGGGACGGCCCAGGGACTGAACCTAAACGGGCGAAATATGCGGGGAATCTACTTGGAACACGCCGTGCTCGTTGGCGCAGACCTCAGCGGCGCAGATATGTCTGATGCTGTGCTCCGCTTTGCCGATTTGTCTGACGCCAAGCTCGTTAGGACCAATTTGCGCCGCGCGGACTTATTCCGCGTCACGTTGTCGAGTGACACGGATCTGGACAGGGTGGACTGGGGCGACTACACCACGCCCCAGGAAAGCGAAAGACACTACCTCAACGCCATTTCGATCTATAAGCAACTCAGAGCATGGCACCAGGCTCACGCTTATTCCGAAGAAGCTGGCGAGTTTCACTATCGGGAGCAGGTGTGCCTGCGCAAGATGGCCCTGGGCGACTTGCTTTTACTCACCTGCCGACGCCGGCCCATCCTGCGGCGCTGTTTGCGGTGGCTCCGGCGACGGCCCGCATGGATGCAGCACGTGGCTGGATTCCTCTTTCCCCAGATCGGTGTGCTGTTCTTCGGGCTGGCGTCTTTCGAGCTTTGCCCTGGGCGGCGACGGCTTGAGGAGAGGAGGGGACCGTGGTGCGCAAACCTTGGTGCAGTTGCCAGACTCAACTTTTACGAACAGCTCTTCGGCTACGGTGAGCGGCCCTGGCGGGTGGTCCGGGCGGCCGCAGCAGTGATCGGCGGCTTCGCGGCTGCCTACTTCCCGTATCTACCCTTCACACACCTCGAGTTGTCTTGGAGTGGCATGAAAACCCTATGGCAACTGCTGTGGAAGGCACTTTACTTCTCTGGGGTGTCTTTCACATCCTTGGGCTATGGAGGATGGGTGGAGACCTTGCGCATTGCTCCTATGGGCTGGACCCGTTACTTGGGGGCAGTTGAGTCTCTTCTGGGCGTGTTCCTTGTCGCTCTCTTCCTAGTCACCTTCACCCGGAAGATAGGGCGGTAGGGTCTGCTGACAACCCGCACCGCAGCCTGAAGGCTGCGGCATGGTACCTAGCACTGCCCTATACCCCGCCCTTCAGGGCGGGGTAGTATTTGCCCGCTCGTGGTGAGCGCGTCGGACCATGAGCGGGAGTGAGAGGTTACCTCGGCTTTTAGGGAATGCGAGGACCGTATGACCACTCCCCCCGGCGGGCAGCGCACCGGCCTGGCCCACCTGCCCCTCCACGGCGGCAAGGCGCCGCCCTGGCTGTTCCAGCGCATGGTCAAGCTGGCGCGGGGCATGACGCTGGCCATCGTGGAGGACTACGGGCCGGATGAGGTGCTGCGCCGCCTCTCGGACCCCTTCTGGTTCCAGGCCTTCGGCTGCGTGTTGGGCTTCGACTGGCACTCCAGTGGGGTCACCACCACCGTCTGCGGCGCCCTCAAGGAGGGGCTACGCGGCCTGGAGCACGAGAGTGGCCTGTGGGTCGCCGGCGGCAAGGGCGGCACCTCCCGAAAGACGCCGGGCGAGGTGACGGAGGCGGGCCAGCGCACTGGCCTTGACCCGGCGCCGCTGGTCTACGCCAGCCGCATGGCTGCCAAGGTGGACTCGGCGGCCCTCCAGGACGGCTACCAGCTCTACCACCACAGCTTCTTCTTCACTGTCAAAGGCCAGTGGGCCGTCGTGCAGCAGGGGATGAACGCTCAGGACCGCTACGCCCGCCGCTACCACTGGCTGGGACAGCGGGTCGAGAGCTTTGTGCGGGAGCCCCACGCCGCCATCGCGGCCCAGGCGCGGGGGCAGTACGTGCTGAACCTGGTGGCCGCCGAGGCGGAGCCGGCGCGCCAGGCCATCCCGGCTGTGGCGCAGGAGCGGCCCGAGGTGCTGGTGGCAGAGCTCAAACGCCTCAAGATGCTGGAGCTTCCTGTGCACCACCACATCGAGCTGGCCGACCTGGACCCCGACCGCCTCTACAAGGCCCTACTGGTCACCTACGAGCGCCAGCCCTCCAACTTCGAGGGGCTGCTGGCCCTGCCGGGGGTAGGCCCGCGGACAGTGCGGGCGCTGAGCCTGGTGGCGGAGCTGGTGCACGGCGTTCCCGTGGGCCACCGGGAGCCGGCCCTGTACGCCTTCGCCCACGGCGGCAAGGACGGCTACCCCTTCCCGGTGGACCGGGCCACCTACGACCAGACGGTCCACATTCTGAGCGAGGCCGTCCGCCGCGCCCGCCTGGGCCAGCGCGAGGAGCTAGATGCACTACGGCGGCTGGCGAGCTTTGGCCGGGCAGGCTAGGCGCTGAAACCCCGGCCAATAGGCAGTTGTCCCGTTCATGGTCCCCTCACCCTTGCCCTGAGACGAGACTTTGCCCTAAAAGTGCCTCTTATGTCACCCTGAGCGAAGCGAAGGGTCTGGGGTTGGGGGTCAGCCAAGTATAAACTGGACTCCACCCAGATTCTTCATCCTTCTCAGGAAGGATTCAGAATGACTTTTGAGGCAAAGCCCTGAGACAAGAGAAGGGAGCCAACGCGGCTCCCTTCTCTTGTTGGTTACGGAGGGTCCTCCGGGGGCACCTACACCTGCGGCACCAGCTTCAGGGCCTTTTCGATCTCCGCCTGAGGGTAGGCGTAGTCCTGGAGGCGGCCGGCCAGGTAGTCGTCGTACGAGGACATGTCGAAGTGGCCGTGGCCGCACAGGTTGAACAGGATGGTCTTGGCTTCGCCAGACTCCTTGCACTTCAGCGCCTCGTCAATGGCCACCTTGATGGCGTGGGCCGGCTCCGGCGCCGAGATGATGCCCTCGGCGCGGGCGAAGAGGAGGGCGGCCTCGAAGATGGCGGTCTGGTGCACCGCACGTGCCTCGATGACCCCCTGCTCGCACAGGGCGCTGATGATGGGGGACATGCCGTGGTAGCGCAGCCCGCCGGCGTGGATGCGCGGCGGCACGAAGGTGTGTCCCAGGGTGTACATCTTCACCAGCGGGGTCATCTCCCCCGTGTCGCCGAAGTCGTAGATGTACTTGCCCCGCGTGATGGAGGGGCACGCCTCCGGCTCCACGGCGATGAAGCGGGTCTTGCGTCCCTTCTGGAGCCGCTCCCGTATGAAGGGGAGCGAAATGCCCGCGAAGCTGGACCCGCCTCCCACGCAGCCGATGACCATGTCCGGGTAGGCGCCGGCCTTCTCCATCTGGAGCAGCGCCTCTTCGCCGATGACCGTCTGGTGCATCAGCACGTGGTTCAGCACCGAGCCCAGGGCGTACTTGGTGTCCGGATGGGTGGCGGCATCTTCCACCGCCTCGGAGATGGCGATGCCCAGGGAGCCGGGGCTATCGGCGTCCCCGGCCAGGATGCGCTGCCCCGCCTGGGTCTCCTTGCTGGGGCTGGGGACCACCTTGGCGCCCCAGGTCTCCATCATGACGCGGCGGTAGGGCTTCTGCTGGTAGCTCACCTTCACCATGTAGACCTTGCACTCCATGCCGAAGGAGCGGCAGGCGAAGGCCAGGGCGCTGCCCCACTGGCCGGCGCCCGTCTCGGTGGTCAGGCGCTTCACCCCCTCCTGCTTGTTGAAGTAGGCCTGGGCCACCGCGGTGTTGGGTTTGTGGCTGCCAGCGGGCGAGGTGCCCTCGTACTTGTAGTAGATTCTCGCCGGAGTCCCCAGGGCCTTCTCCAGACGCCGAGCGCGGTACATAGGCGTGGGACGCCACAGCTTGTAGACCTCCCGCACCTCCTCCGGTATCTCGATGTAGCGCTCCCGGCTCACCTCCTGCCCGATGAGGGCCATGGGGAAGATGGGGGCCAGGTCCTGGGGTCCCACGGGCTGCTTGGTGCCGGGGTGGAGCACCGGCGGCAGCGGCTGGGGAAGGTCCGCCTGGATGTTGTACCAGCGGGTGGGGATCTCCTTCTCGGTCAGGGTGATCTTGGTCTCTTCAGCCATGTCCCGTCTCCTCGTCAACAATGATGCTCGCGCTCCCAGGGCACCGGGCCGCAGAACACACAGCTATTGGCGGGAGTATAGGTAGCCGCTCCAGGGCCGTCAAGGGCAGGGTACTGGCCGCTGACACAGGGAGGTAGTAAGCTAGCGGCAATGCTCAGAGAGAACGACGGAGGGCTCATCATGCGCTTCGCATCGCGGCGTTCGAATGTGCTGGCAAGGCATGGCATGGTGGCTACCAGCGAGCCCCTGGCCGCCGTGGCCGGGCTGCGCACCCTGCTGGAGGGCGGCAACGCCGTGGACGCTGCGGTAGCCACAGCGGCGGCCCTCTGCGTCACGGAGCCTATGTCCACCGGCCTGGGCGGCGATATGTTCGCCCTGGTGTGGCTGGCGAAGGAGAAGCGGGTGCTGGCCCTCAACGGCAGCGGCCGCGCCCCAGCGGCGGCGTCCCTGGAGGAGATCCGGCGCCAGGGGCACGCTAGCATCCCCGACCTCAGCCCCTACGCCGTCACCGTCCCCGGCGCAGTCCACGGGTGGGAGACGCTGCTGAAGGCCTGCGGCACCATGCCCCTCTCCCGCGTGCTGGAGCCCGCCATTCGCTACGCCGAGGATGGTTACCCGGTAGCCGAGGTCATCGCCGAGCGGTGGCAAAGGGCCGAGGAGAAGCTGCTGCGCTACCCATCGGGGGGCGAGCTGCTGCGTGACGGGCGCGCTCCCCGTGAAGGGGAGGTGGTGCGCCTGCCGGCGCTGGCCCGCACGCTGCGTGCCGTGGCTGAGGGCGGCTCGGACGCCTTCTACCACGGCCCGGTCGCCGAAGCCATCGCCGGGTATCTACAGCAGCAGGGGGGATGGCTCTCCGCCCAGGACATGGCAAGCCATGCCTCCACCTGGGACCAGCCCATCACTACCGACTACCGGGGCGCCACCGTGTGGGAGTGCCCGCCCAACGGCCAGGGACTGGCGGCCCTCCTGGCCCTGAACATCGCCGAGGGATTTGACCTGGCCGGCATGGGTCCTCAGACGCCGGAGAGCTACCATCACCTCATCGAGGCCATGCGGCTGGCCCTTGCCGACGCCCTACACTATATCGCCGACCCCGCCCTGGCTTCGGTGCCCGTGGCAGGGCTGCTGTCCAAGGAGTATGCAGCGGGGCGCCGCGCCCTGGTCCACCCCGACCGCGCTATGCCCAAGGCCGCGGCGGGAAGCCCCATCCCGGCGGGCGACACGGTCTACCTGGCTGCCGTGGACGGCGGGGGCAACGCCTGCTCCTTCATCAACAGCCTGTTCCAGGGCTTCGGCACGGGGCTGGTGGCGCCGGGGACAGGTGTGGTCCTGCATAACCGTGGCTCCATCTTCTCCCTGGACCCGGCCCACCCCAACGCTCTGGCGCCGCGCAAGCGGCCCTACCACACCATCATACCGGCCATGGCGACGCGGAAGGGCGAGCTATGGCTGACCTTCGGGGTCATGGGGGCCTTCCAGCAGCCGCAGGGGCACCTCCAGGTGCTGACGAACATGCTGGACTACGGCATGGGGCCCCAGGAGGCCCTGGACGCCCTGCGCTTCAGTGTGCAACGGGGTGCCGAGGTGGCCCTGGAAGATGGGGTGTCAGAGGAGGTAGTAGCGGGGCTTCAGCAACGGGGGCACCAAATCAACATAATCTCAGGCTACGACAGGATGCAGTTTGGCGGGGGCCAAGTCATTGAACGGGATACTGCGGGTGTGCTAAGGGGCGGCTCCGACCCCCGCAAGGATGGCTGCGCAGTGGGGTGGTGACAGCAGCGCCCCGTACGGGCCTTACGCCGCGAGAGGTTGACACGTGGCAACGGGACCTATGATCATGGGTCTCGGCTCCTCTGCTCCTCTTGCGCTCGCTGCCCGAGTCCGTATTATTCCCATCGGAAGAGGACCGGTGGTGGGAGGGAAGCCTCTGCGCGGGTGTCCCGCGGAGGCGAGAGTGAGGCCGTGATGCCACGCTGGAATCGCCAGGTCTTCTGGCTGCTGGTCGGGGTCGTGCTGCTCGTGGGGCCGTCCCTCAGTCCTGCCGCAGTGGACGCAGCACTACGCAACCTCAACCAGCTCCAGTACCAGTGGTACCAGAACGTGGACGGGGTCCAACCGGCCACACCGCTGGCGGCCCAGAACACGCGGGTGGTCAACTCAGCCCGGGGGACCGTCTACCACCTGCGCATCAGCGCCCGGAACTCGGGAGCCGCCCTCGAGGTTGGGGACCTCCTGAAACTCCAGTTCGCCACCTCAACCTCCGGGCCCTGGACTGACGTGGGTGACCTCGGCTCCGAGGCCGCCTGGCGCGGCTACGACAACCCCACACCTGCCGATGGAGACGCCATCACCAGCACGCTGCTGACCAGCTCCACCGCGGAGGAAAGCTACGAGGAGGCGAACAGCGCCAGCGTGGTCAGCAGGATCACCGGCTCGGGGGTTGGAGAGTGGGGGTGGGTGGTCCAGAACAACGCGGCTGCCCCAGCTACCATCTACTACTTTCGGATGGTCCAGGGGAACGGGGACCCCCTGGCGGGCTACACCACTTATCCGCAGATCGCCACGCCGGGGGTGATCATATTGCCCAACCGCACCGGCTCCGGCGCACCAGAGTCCGTGGTCTCCTACACACACCTCGTCATCAACCTCGGCAGGGGCGCCGACACCTTCGAGATGACTTCATCCTCCGGCGCCGGCTGGGCAGTAGACCTCTACCTGTCTGATGGCGTCACGCCTCTTGCTGACACCGACGGCGACGGCACCCCCGATACCGGTAGCCTGGCTTCTGGAGGAATGCGCACCATCGTGGCCAAGGTGACGGTGGGCTGGAGCGCCCTCAGTGACACCACCGCCGTGACCGCCACCTCCAGTGCCGACAGCACCGTCCAGAGCAGCGTCACGAATACCACCACGGCACCGGCCACCATCCGTATCAGCATTTCGGATGCCACGGCGGACTTTGGTAGCAACCTTGACCCCTCTGGCCCTGCGTCCAACTCCGCGGACACCGTGCTGGCCGCGGTGAGCGGCACCGGGACCCAGGGGACCTACTACGTATGGAAGTCAGCCAGCGGGACGGGGATGGCCGTCACCGTCAAGAGCAACAAGCCCTGGGACGGGACGCTATCTGCCGCGGAGAACGCCGGTACTTCGCCGACGTTGACCGTTGCCTCTGGCGTCTGGCGGTATGCGGAGGGCAGCGCCCCCAGCAGCTACAGCGGGTGCGCCAGCACGGCCGCTTTCACCACCGCACTCAGCCCGTGGAAGGCGGGGGTCGGGCCTGGGGTAGCCGCCTACACCCATTTCTACTGCCTCCGCATTGACTGGACCGACACACCGGGCACCTTCACCAGCACGGCCACGTACAGCGTGACGCAGCAGTAGCCGGCCTGCCTGCGGCCCACTATGCCGGCTGCTTCGCCAACAAAAGACGAGGCTTGGGTCGCGAGGATGGCCTTGTTTGCGGGCGAAGGGAGGTGACCCATGCACTGGAAGGACGCCCTCCACGGCGACCCACTCCCCTGGCTGCTGGAGCCTGACCCGAGGCAGCCGGGCGTACGCTACTTCGCCCTGCGGGACCTGCTGGGCCGCAGCGAGGAGGACCCAGAGGTCCAGGAGACGCGAGCAACGGTCATGGCAGATGGGCCGGTGCCGCCCATTCTAGCCGCCCAGGAGCCGGAGGGGCACTGGGTGAAGCCTGGCCCCGGCTACGGCCCCAAGTACCAGGGCACCGTCTGGCAGGTCATCTTCCTGGCACAGCTAGGGGCCGATGGTGCGGACCCCAGGGTATGGAAGGGCTGCGAGTACGTCCTGGCCCACTCCGTAGCCACTCACGGCGGCTTTTCGGTCAACGGGACGCCCTCCGCGTTCATCCACTGCCTGGCGGGCAACCTTGGGGCGGCGCTGCTAGACCTGGGCTGGCTGGGCGACCCGCGGCTCATGCGGGCGCTGGAGTGGCAGGCCCGGACCATTACCGGCGAGCGGGTAGCGAGGCCTGAACAGCAGGATGTTGCCGAGCGGTACTACAAGTCGGGCACCTCTGGCCCGCTGTTCGCCTGCGTCGCCAACGCCGGCCTGAGCTGCGCCTGGGGAGGCGTCAAGGCGATGCTGGCCCTGGGCAAGGTGCCCCCCGCGATGCGAACGCCTGCCATGCAGGCGGCCATCGAGGCGGGCGTGGAGTTCCTGCTGGGCCGCGACCCCGCCGTGGCCGACTACCCATTTGGCTCCGGAAATCAACCTAGCGGAAGCTGGTTCAAGTTTGGCTACCCCATTGGCTATGTCACCGACGTGCTGCAAAACCTGGATGCCCTGGCGCTGCTGGGCTACGCCCGGGACCCGCGCCTGGCACATGCCCTGGAGCTGGTGGTGAGCAAGCAGGACAGCCAGGGCAGGTGGAAGCTGGAGTACACCTACAACGGCAAGACCTGGGCGGATGTGGAGCAGAAGGGCCAGCCCAGCAAGTGGGTGACCCTCCGGGCGCTGCGGGTGCTGAAGGCAGCCTGGCCGGGGTGAAGTAGGCGCCACGAGCAGCCTTGCCTGCCGAACGGCGTGCAGGAGGACGGCTTCGGCGGCTGTTAGGAAGGGGTTGCAGTGGGAGGAAGGGAATCGGTATGGGCTGAACGCCAGGGAGAGCGAAGGGTTGCAACCTTGCTGTTGCGCTGTCCCGGTGTTGACATGCCGTGTTCGGTGCCAGATCATGCAGTCAAATCCTCGACCATCCATCTAATCGCTTTCTTATCTACAGAGCCTTGAACGGTGAGCTAAACATATGCCCTGTCATTCTGAGGAGCGCAGCGACGAAGAATCTGGGGCGAGGCTGTCCCCAACCCCGCCAGATTCTTCGCTTCGCTCAGAATGACACCCACCAGTCCAGGCTGATCGCTGGAAACGTTTAGATCGCTATGCACGGCTCTGTAATTTATTGTTGGTTTTCTTATTCAGAGGAAGGTGATAGCTTAACAATGAAGGTGACAGTGGAGGAATATCAGCGAGGCATCCTATTCTGGGACATGGATGCGAAGGCCAAGTTCTGGACGAGCACATCGCAAACGATGGGAGAACAGACGCAATGGTCTGGTCCCTTGACTGACCCGAACGGCTCCAAAGTGCAATCTCTGCCTTACCGCTTCTGCAACCTTCGTTGTAGTGTGGATGACAGATCAGCACTCGACCGCCAGTTCCAGATTAGGTGGGAACGCCTGATCAACAACGTGGTAGTAACCAGGGTGTGGGATAACGACCTGACCGGAGCGCCAACAACTTTAAAGCATGTCCCTTGTTACGGTCGCTTCCACCGCTTGGTGGTCGCAACGCCATACTTGGCTTGGAGTGAAGACACCATACTCAGAGTGCAGAACCTGATCGTCCGCTTCACCGAAGGGAAAGTCAAAGGAGAGCGAGTTGAGCCATACGACCAGGTGGATGTTGCCGACGGCACACTCTCAATTACTGGCCTACCGGTCGGCAGTGCTGAAGCAGAAGGGCGTTTCATAGAGGTTGTAGCCCCCGGTCAGTCAGCAGAGCGGGCAGAAGCACTTGCGTACACTGTCCTGGGACTCACAGGTGTGTGCGTAGGTGACCATGCCATTGGTGAGGTTGTTTTCTCAGAATCCTATGAGGCTACCCAAGGTCATCAGTTTGGCACTCTCCGCATACCAGTAGTAGCCAAATTCCCGCGAGAAGCCGAGCACGCTGAGCTAGAGGTCATCAGCGGAACACTTCCTGTTCTTTTGCAAAACGGACGGATGAATCGCGCAACGTCGCTGGCGCTAAGATGGTATGAAAGAGGGGCCAGAGCCGGCACCCCACTAGATAAGTTCCTGGCCTATTTCATAGGGATTGAGACCATCCTTAATGCCTACGCAGCGGAGCACGGACCGATTCCAGAGGTACTTGATCGCGAAACCCGAGTTGAACGGATTCTTAGCGCCCTTCAAGGGGACTTCTCCAGCGAAGAGCTAGGTCTGGCTCGCCAGCGGCTTGTTGAGTCTACGCTTACGGAGCGTGCTAAGTTCTACGTGGTTGAGCACCACTGGAACGCGTACCTTGTAGAAAAGTTCCGGCTCTTGGCTCGGCTCCGTAGCAATGCTGTTCACGGCGATGCAACCGACATAGATGAGTCGAGGGTTAGCGAAGCGCATAAGTTTCTCTTCGGATTACTGAAAGCTGAGTTGTGCCTTGGCGACCTGGCTTGGGAGACGCTCCCCACTATTTCTCGGTTCGACCTTCGCTATGAGCTACTCCTTCAAAAGCTGCAACAACAGTGAGAGATTCCGCTAATTGACCCACGGCTGGTATTCTCCTCCCCTGAAGCCTTATTACACTGACGAAGCTCAAATGGAGGTTGGCTTCGAGTTCCCATACGTCCAGGCTTGCGGCTACGGACGGCGACAAAACCTGGGTATGTGCTTACCTGCGCCGTTGAGGGTGCGCGTCTAACCCAGGTCCGAAGTACTATCCCTTCCCCAGCACCGCCTTCAGCAGGGTGACTGCCACGGTCTTGTCTAGCGGATGGTCCTTGTTGCCGCACTTGGGCGAGTGGATGCAGCCGGGGCAGCCCACCGCTCCTTCGTGCTACAATCTTACCTGTCGCGAGGCTGAGGTGTGTGATGGGTGTTCGATTCGTCCTTACCGACTATGTTGAACAGGCGCTGTCCCAGGCGGTCTACGACAAGCTAGAGGACGGCACCTTCGCGGCGCGCATCCCGCCCTGCAAGGGTGTGGTCGCTTTTGGGCCCACCCTCCAGGTGTGTCAGGATGGGTTACGTTCGACACTGGAAGACTGGGTCCTGATGGGCCTCAAGCTGGGACATCCCCTGCCTATTGTGGGTGACATCGACCTGAACCAGGGGCCGCAACGTGAGCCGGTGGAGACCCTGTAGCCGCCGCGATTTCATTCGCCGCCTGAGAAAGCTTGGATTTGACGGCCCCTTCTCCGGCGCGAGGCACCAGTTCATGGTCTATGAGCAGCACCGTCTCGCGATCTTTCACCTCTGCTCACAGCCCCGTTTTGCGCTCGTGGTTCGACGAGCTCACCACGAGCGGCGCAGGGAATAGGCTGCTCGCCCTTCCTGTGCATGTGCTCTCTCACTATCCCCTTCCCAGCACCGCCTTGAGCAGGGTGACCGCCACCGCCTTGTCCAGGGGGTGGTTGTTGTTGCCGCACTTGGGCGAGTGGATGCAGCCAGGGCAGCCCGCCTCGCAGGGGCACTCGGAGACGGCCCGCAGCGTGGCCTCCCAGAGCTGCTCGATGATGTCGTACCCCCGCTCGGCAATGCCAATGCCTCCAGGGTAGCCGTCGTGGATGAACACCGCCGGCTTGCCCGTGTCCGGGTGCAACGGCGTGGAGACGCCGCCGATGTCGTTCCGGTCGCACAGGGCGAAGAGGGGCAGCACCCCGATGGCGGCGTGCTCGGCGGCGTGCAGGCCTCCGGCCAGGTCCTCCCGCCGCGCCAGAATGCCCCGGTAGGTCGCGTCTGGGACCTCGAACCAGAGGGCCACGGTGCGGAAGCGGTGCGGTGGCAGGTCAATGACCTCCTCGCCCAGCAGCTCGTCGCTGTAGTGGGACACCTTCTTGAAGGCCACCACCTGAGTGGTCACCTCCACCTCGCCCAGGAAGACCTTTGAGCCGCCGGGAGCGGGCTTCTCCTTCCAGGTCTTCAGAATGCGGGTGTCGGTCAGCTCCCGGACCTGGGTGTAGTAGGGCACCTCCTCCCGCTCCACGTAGGCCGAGTGGCTCACGCGGTCCAGCTCAGCCACGACGAAGGGTTCCCCCTGGTGCAGGTACACCGCCCCCGGATGGAGCTGTGCGAAGGCGGACGACTCGCTGATGCCCTGCTCCAGCACTCGCCCGGTGCTGCGCTCCACAATGGTGTAGCTGTGGCCGCCGCTGGTGCGCAAGTCCACCTGCTCGGCGGGGTAGGCCATCTCTGGGGTAAGGAACCAGCGGGTGCCCTCATGGCGCAGCAACCCCTCCTCCTCCAGCTCCGCGACCCGCTGGGGGAAGCTGGTGCCGAACAGGGTGGCATCGGCCTCTGTCAGGGGTGCCTCATAGGCGGCGCACAGCAGGTGGGGCTTCAGGATGTAGGGGTTCTCCGGTGCGATGAGGGCCTGCTCGTGGGGCCGCCCGAAGAAGAAGTCGGGGTGCCGCATCAGGTACTGGTCCAGGGGGTCATCCCGGGCTACCAGCACCGTCAGGGAAGGCTCGCCGCGGCGGCCGCTGCGCCCGGCCTGCTGCCAGGCCGAGGCCACACTGCCGGGGTAGCCGGTGAGCACCGTGGCGTCCAGGGAGCCAATGTCCACCCCCAGCTCCAGGGCGTTGGTGCTGACGGCCCCCAGCAGTCGGCCACTGAAAAGCTCGTGCTCGATGCGGCGGCGGTCCTCGGGCAGGTAGGTGCCCCGGTAGGGGGCGATGCGCTGCGCCAGCCCAGGGCCGTCGTGGGCCAGCCCGTCCCTGGCGTAGCGGTACACCAGCTCTGCCTGCCGACGGGTCCGCACGAAGGCCAGGGTGCGGACCCCACGTCGCAGCAGCTCGACAAAGAGCACCGTGGCCTCGCCCGAGGCGCCGCGGCGCGTCCCCTTTTGTTCGTCGGTAACTGGCGGGTTCCAAAAGGCGAAGGCCTTGCCACCGAAGGGGGCGCCGTCCTCGGCAGCGGCGGTGAAGGGGAGGCCGACCAGCCGCTCTGCCAGCTCGGCCGGGTTGGCGATAGTGGCGGAGCACAGGATGAACTGGGGCCGCGAGCCGTAGCGCAGGCAGAGGCGTCGCAGCCGCCGCAGCAGGTCCGCCATGTGGGAGCCAAACACGCCACGGTAGATGTGGGCCTCGTCCACCACCACGTAGCGCAGGCCCCGGAGGAAGCCTGCCCAGACCTTGTGATTAGGCAGGATGCCCACGTGCAGCATGTCGGGGTTGGAGAGCAGGACTCTGGCCTGACGGCGGATCGCGGCCCGCTCGTGGTGGGGGGTATCGCCATCGTAGATCGCGAAGTTGATGGCTTCGCCGGGCGGCACCAGGGAGGCCAGGCTGCGGTGCTGGTCCTGGGCCAGGGCCTTGGTGGGGTACAGGAACAGGGCGCGGGCGGTGCGGTCCTCCAGCACTGCTTGGAGGGTGGGTACCTGGTAGGCCATGCTCTTGCCGCTGGCCGCCGGCGTGGTGAGGATGACGTTCTCGCCCCGCCACAGGGCGCTGATCGCCCCGGCCTGGTGACGGTAGAGGGGGAGCAGCCCCAAGCGCTCCAGGCTGGCGCGCAGCAGGGGATGCAGGGGCTGCTCCAGCTCCCCATACGTGGCAGAGCGGGGTGGCAGGTGCTCCACGTGGACCACCTGGCCCTGGTACCAGCCCTTGCGGCGCAACTCGTCCAGAAAGGCCTGTGGGTTCATCGGGCAATGGCCCTGAGTCCAGCTTGCGCGGCGACGGAGACTTCAGCCAACGGGGGGCCGCACCTCGCGGGCGAACCGCTCTATCGTGCGCAGGGCCTCCTCCAGGGAGCGGGCGCCGGTGTCCATCACCAGGTACTCCAGCCCCGCCTTCTGGTACACGGCCAGGTCCTGGGCTATCTGCTGCGGCGTCCCGCTGAGGGGCCGACGCTCCGCCCCCGCCGCGCCGTCGGTGAAGCGAGGCCTGCCCCGCAAGGAGAGCAGCGGCGGCTTCGGGCGGCCCTTGGAGGTGCTGTATTCCCGCATGTAGGCCGCTTCCTTCGCCAACTCATCCGGGCCCATCTGCGTGGGGTGCCACCCGTCGCCGTAGTCCACCGCGCGGCGGACTGCCCTGCGGCTGCGCCCGCCGACCCAGATGGGTGGGCTGGGCTTCTGCACAGGCTCCGGTGAGAAGACCACGTCGGAGAAGTGGACGTACTCGCCTTGGAATGGCGCTGTGGGCTGGGTCCACAGGTGGCGGATGACTTGCAAGTACTCGTTGGCGAGCTTGCCCCGCTGCTCGAAGGGCACCCCCAGTGCCGCGAACTCGCCCTCCATCCAGCCGGCGGCTGCCCCAAAGATGAGCCGGCCGCCGGAGAGGACATCTACCGTGGCCAGCATCTTGGCAACCACGATGGGGTTGCGGTAGCCCAGGATGATGACGCTGGTGCCCAGCTTCACCCGCCGCGTCAGCGCCGCCACGTGGGCAAGCACGGCGAAGGGCTCCAGCATCCGCTCCTTGTAGACGATGTCCAGGCCTTGGGGCACGATGATGTGGTCGGTGACCCAGATGGAGTCGTAGCCCAGCTCCTCGACGCGGGCCGCGAACCGCCGCAGGCCTTCGGCATCGATGGGCACACCGTAGTGCGGGATGCAAACACCAAACTCCACGGCCGCCTCCTTGCTGCAATGTGGAGCCGACATGTGGCGCGATGCCCGCCGTCAGGATTGACTGACGATAACCTCGGTGGCTACGTCCAAGACCTCGGCATCCCCACGGACCGAGTCCTCTATGAAGTGGACCACCTGTGCCATCATCTGGTCGGCGTGGGCCCCTGCGTTGCTGACGCAGGCGAAGCCGATGGTGCCTACCTGCCAGGCATCCTGGTCAGCCACCTCGGCGATGGCGACGTTGAACCGCTGGCGGACCCGCGTTTCCAGGGAGCGCAGGACCTGCCGCTTTCCCTTGAGGCTGTGGTTCTCCGCTAGACGCAGGCTTATGCGACAGACCCCGATGTGCACCTGCTTGCTCCGCTGACTTTTCTCTATCCTACCACGCCGCCATCGGGCGCGGCAGGACACCAAGTGGGGCGTGCAGAGTCTTTCAATGGTCATTCCTACGAAAATGCGGGGGCTGGCGTGGGCGGAGCAAGGGTGACGCTGTAGCCCAAGCGTTGGATCTGGCGGAGGGCGTTGCGTACGACCGCCTCGCGGGTGCGGTGGTCGAAGTACTGGCCACCGAGGTCCTGGTAGGTAGTCCCTCTGCGGAGCATGTGGTAGATGGTGACCAGGAGGGAGTGAGCGACGGCGACGAT
>JACQUK010000136.1 GCA_016210325.1 Chloroflexota bacterium | reverse complement strand
CCGTGGGGGTCCTGGAGCAGGTAGGAGAGGGAGCCGTGGAGCACCCCAGGCTTGCCGGCCGACAGGCTGGCGGCGTGCTTTCCCGTATCCAGACCGGAGCCTCCCGCCTCCACCCCGATGAACTTCACCTCAGCATCGTCAACAAACGGGTAGAACAGGCCCATCGCGTTGCTGCCGCCGCCCACGCAGGCCACCAGGTAGTCGGGCAGGCGGCCCTCCGCCTCCTGGGCCTGCGCACGCGTCTCTTTTCCGATGACCGACTGGAAGTCGCGCACCATCATGGGGTAGGGATGCGGGCCCACCACGCTGCCCAGGATGTAGAACGTGGTGCGGACGTTGGTCACCCAGTCGCGCATGGCCTCGGTAATGGCCTCCTTCAGGGTGCGGGAGCCGCTCTCCACGGGGCGCACCTCGGCCCCCAGCAGGCGCATTCGGAAGACGTTGAGGGCCTGGCGCTTCATGTCCTCGCTGCCCATGTAGACGACGCACTCGATGCCCAGCATGGCGCAGGCGGTGGCGGTGGCTACTCCGTGCTGGCCGGCCCCCGTCTCGGCGATGACCCGCCGCTTGCCCATGCGCTGCGCCAGGAGGGCCTGGCCCAGGGCATTGTTAATCTTGTGGGCGCCGGTGTGGGCCAGGTCCTCGCGCTTCAGGTAGATACGGGGACCGCCCAGGCGCCCTGTCAAGTTAGCAGCGAAGTAGAGTGGGGTAGGCCGCCCAACATAGGTGCGCAGCAGGCGATCCAGCTCCTCCTGAAAGGTGGCATCCTGCTTCGCCTCCAGGTAGGCGCGCTCCAGCTCCAGGATGGCGCCCATCAGCGTCTCCGGGACAAAGCGGCCGCCATAGGGGCCGAAGCGGCCGTGGCTATCGGGGAGCTGCTGCTTCACCTGCATGTCCCTTCCTTTTACTGCCGCGTTGGGGCGGCTCGCGCTGCCCGCAGGAAGGCGCGTATCTTCGCCTGGTCTTTCACGCCGTCGGTCTCCACGCCGCTGCTGACGTCTACACCGTATGGGCCCACGAGCTGAACGGCTTCCGCCACGTTGTCCGGCGTGAGGCCCCCGGCCAGCAGGAAGCGGTTCCCCTCGGCCGCCAGCGCCCGCGCCACCGACCAGTCGAAGGGCTGGCCCAGACCGCCGGGCTGGAGGTCGCTGGCACGGTCCAGCACCCCCAGGTGGCCCATGCGCTCCAGAAGCGCGAGCTTTTCCCCCAGCGCCTCAATCTGCTCCCTGGCAGGGAGGTCGCCCCGCACGTGGAGCGCCTTCAGGATGGGGCGCTGCACCTGCTCCCAATAGGCAGGAGGCTCCCCGCCACAGAGCTGTACGCAGTCCAGGCCCACCTGACACGCCACCTCGTTTACCAGCTCCACGGGCTGGTCCGCAAACAGGCCGACCACCTGGGGAGGGCGCTGGCCCCAGCGACGCCGGAACCCGGCCACGGTGGCCGCCGCCTCCTCCACGGGCACCTGCCGGCGCACGCCGGGCACGAAGACCACCCCGACGAAGTCGGCGCCGGCGTCGGCAGCGCAGAGCATGTCCTCAAGGCGGCGCAGCCCGCAGATCTTGACCTTGGTCACCCTCACCCCCCGGCCCCTCTCCGGCACGCGGGAGAGGGGGAAAAGGCCCTCACGTCACCCTGACTGGCAGGCCCAGCAGCTCGCGCACCTTCGCCCCAGGGTCCGGCGCGGTGACAATCGCCTCGCCCACGAGGGCGGCGTGGACGCCCAGCTTCCGCAGGCGCAACATGTCCTGCCGGGTGAAGATGCCGCTCTCGCTGACGAGAATCTTGCCCTTGGGCACGAGCTTCGCCAGGCGCTCCGTCACCGCCAGGTCTGTTTGGAAGGTACGCAGGTCGCGGTTATTGACCCCGATGACCTCTGCGCCCGCCTCCAGGGCTACCTGAAGCTCCGCCTTGTCGTGCACCTCCACCAGGCACTGGAGCCAGAGGGAGGCGGCTACCGAGAGCAACTCCTTGAGCTGGCTGAGCGACAGAATAGCGACGATGAGCAGGACGGCATCGGCACCGGCGGCGCGGGCCTCCCAGAGCTGGTACGGGTCGTAGACGAAGTCCTTACGCAGGACCGGCACCCCGGTGGGCCGCAGCACCTCTTTCACCGCCACCAGGTGGGCCAGCTCCCCCTGGAAGTGGGCGTCGGTGAGCACCGAGACGGCTGCCGCGCCATTCTCGGCGTAGCTGCGGGCCAGGGCCACGGGATCGAAGTCGGCCCGCAGCAGGCCGCGGGAGGGCGACGCCTTCTTCACCTCGGCAATGAGGCGGATGTCCTGGCCCCACAGGGCGCCGGAGAAGTTCAGCGGCGGGGGCATAGCCCCGCAGCGCCGCTCCAGCTCTGTAAGCGGAACACGGGCCCGCTGCTGTTCCAGCTCGCGGCGCTTGGCCTCGACGATGCGGTCAAGAATGGTGGGCATGGCTAGGAGGACTTGACCTCCTCTCCCTTGATAAGGCTGGTCAACGAGTCCAGCACAAAGTCCCGGGCATCCAGGATCTCTACGAGCACCAGCTCTCCAGCCTTGGAGAAATGCAGGATAAACTGACCCGCTTCTTCAGCATGGTCAATGTGCGCCGGAGAGAGTTCGACAAGCAGCGCATCCACGTCTGGGCTGTACTTAATGCGCATAGCGTTCCTTCCTGGCGGGGTAGACGGTCACCACGACAATAGCGTCGGCGTGCTCCTCGAACACGACGCACAGCACGTGCCGGTCGTCAAATTGCCGTTGGGCTATTCTCCTTCCCCGGTATCCTTCCATGATACCACCTGGTTCCCGTACGACCCGAAATCAGAGATTGACCCTTGTAGGGCATCCCGACATGTCAGGACGAACCTGCCCGCGGGGGACGGTCGGGTTGGGAAACCCGACCTACAGATTGAATCGCTGTCCTCGGGTACGACCTGGAGCACAGCGGCCTCGCTAATGCCAAAGCCATGCGCCTTCAGCAGCTCTAGCTTGTACTGGGCGTGGAGGGACAGCCGAATGGCCTTCATGACCCAGGTCGCTGCTCCGCCCTCCCCTCCCGCTGGCTGACCTGGACCAGCTTCTCCAGGCTGGCCAGGGCCACCCCGCTGTCCACTGCCTGGGCCGCCATGGCCGCGCCCTCTCGCAGGCCGGGGGCCCTGTCCCCAGCCACCAGCGCTGCGGCTGCATTGAACAGCACCACGTCTCGCAGAGGGCCTCGCTCCCCCCCGAGCACCTGGCGCAGCAGCCTGGCGTTGTCCTGAGGCGACCCGCCCTTCAAATCAGCCAGCGAGGCCCGCGCCAGTCCCACACCCTCGGGTACAACGGTGTAGGTGCGAACGACGCCCCCTTGGAGCTCCCAGACACGGGTCGCCGCCGTGGTGGTGAGCTCGTCGAGGCCGTCCTCGCCGTGGACCACCAGGGCATGACGCGAACCCAGGCGGGCCAGCACGTGGGCCAGCTTCTCACCCAGGAACGCCTCGGCCACCCCCAGCACCTGGGCCTGGGCGCCCGCCGGGTTGGTCAGAGGCCCCAGGATATTGAACACGGTACGGATGCCGACCTCTCGGCGGGGGCCAGCGGCATGCTTCATAGACGGATGAAAGACCTGGGCGAACATGAAGCCGAAGCCCGCTTCCTGGATGCACCGCTCGACGCCCGCCGGCCCCAGGTCAATCTTGACGCCGCTGGCCTCCAGCACGTCGGCGCTGCCGCAAGAGCCGGACATGGCGCGATTGCCGTGCTTGGCCACCCTGATCCCGGCCCCAGCGGCCACGAAGGCCGCAGCCGTGGAGATGTTGAAGGTGCCGGAGCGGTCGCCACCGGTGCCGCAGGTGTCCACCAGGTCGCCGTCCACCTGGACGCGCAGCGCCTTCTGGCGCATCACCTGGGCCATACCGGCGATCTCGTCGGCGGTCTCGCCCTTCATGCGCAGGGCAGTGATGAAGGCGGCGATCTGGGCCGGCGTGGCCTGCCCGGCCATGATCTCCTCCATCGCAGACGAGGCTTCGGCCATGCTCAGGGCGCGGCCGGAGACAACGGCTTCAATAGCTTCGCGGATCATGTGACTCCTTTATGTCCTGCTTGTGCAGGGCAGGGCCGGCGCGGTGCAGCCGCAGCGCCCACTCAGGATAAACGGCGTCGCCGACGATGTCACCAGGCAGGTAGGGCTTGATGTCCAACACCGGCGTCCCGTCCAGGGCGTCCAGCCCCTGCACCCTCAGCACCACGCCTTGCCACGCCAATAGTCGCACGGCGGTGACCGCTATCGGGTTGGGCCGCACCGGCGAACGGGTGGCGAAGAGGCCCACCGGCGGCATGTCCTGGCGGCCTTGAGGGTGTACCCGCAGTGACTCCGGCGTGGGCGAGCGGTCCAGCCACCAGACCACCCAGATGTGGGAGAAGGCCTCCAGCCCCTCCAGCGCCTCAGCGTACCGCGGCTCCACGTGGAGGGTAGAGACCACGTCCTCCCATACCACGCCAGCGCGGTCTGTGATACCGTTGCGGACGATGCCGATTGGCTCCAAGGACAGCCTGGTCTTCTTCACATGCATGGGCCTTTGCAAAAGGTAACCGCCCCTTGGCGACAAGGACTTGTTTGGGTAATGGCTGCTCTAGGAGAGGGTGGGGTATGCCACACCCTTATGGTCATATGCAAAATGAATTGACCGACCTTGTCATTCCGAGAGAGTCCCGACTTGTCGGGACGACCGAAGAATCTAGATTCTTCGCTTCGCTCAGAATGACATGAGGAGAGGGCCACGGCTTGGGCAAACAATTGGTTTATGACCTTCAGGGTGTGGTATTGGGGGTCTCACTACTGCATCGTGAACGGTGCGGCATGTCTCCTTATCCATCTCAAGCTTGTCCATTACCCGATTAAGTTGTCAAAGACCTTCAGGCGTGGGTACCAGAGAGCACTTCGGGATGAGTTCTCGCCACCAGAGAGCACGCGAGCCGCAGCGGTGGACCAGGGACACCAACCAAGCAGTGAGGCTATCTGAAAGGCTGCCCAAACCGCTCGTTGTGGGCAACCTCGGCGAGCGACTTGCGTTTTTTCTTTCCCTTCGTACGTGTCTGGGCCGGATAGCCAAATGGCACGATGGCCAGCACATCCATGTCGTCCGGTACCCCCAAGAGCGGCTTCACCCCGTCCAGATTGTGGAAGCCCACCCAGTTCGAGCCGACCCCTTCTGCCCACGCCGTCAGGACCATGGACTGGACCGCTCGGCTCGCATCGGAGACCGCAAACTGCGACTGCTCCATTGCCACCACAATCGCCAGGGCTGCGTTGGCGACGTAGGGTCCGGTGCGCGCCAATGCGCCAAGTTGGCGGAGCGTATCGCGGTCCTGGACCACGATGAAGTGCCAGGGTTGAGCATTCATGCTGCTGGCCGTCAACCTCGCAGCTTCAACGATCCGTCGCACCGTGGCAGGCGGCACAGGCCTATTCTGGTACTCGCGCACGGCCAGAACGGTACGCACGGCCTCAAAGACCTCCATCGCCGCCTCCTTTCGCGGGATAGTTTCACAACATGGGCTATCCTCCGAAGGTGATCCGCTCCGGCGTAATGCGCAACACCAGCCGGGGGTTGCGGGCCAGGGTCTGCGTGGCGTAGGGCTCCGCCCGGTCCTTGCCACGGTAGAAGCGAGCGTGGGACCGGAACTTCTCGGCTGCTCCCTCCGGTGTGAACTCGGCGCGGCCCCGAACGATCATGGGCTGCCCAAAGCCACTGGTGGTGTCTACTACGCAGAGGACCGCCCTGGAGTCGCGGCGCAGGTTGCGCACCTTCACGCGGCCGTCCACCGTGGTGATGTTGAAGTAGGTCCCATCGAAGTCGTACCAGACCGGAGTAAGCTGGGGCGACCCGTCGCGGTTGACCGTGGCCAGGACCGCCAGAAGAGGACGCTGGCTGTAGGACTCAGCACGCTTTCGCTCCTCAGGAGTCAAAGGCATGTTCGCACCTCATGGCAGAATATGATTTCGGTCGGGCCTTCACCCATTGTGGCCCTGCTAGTGTCCTGTTTCCGAAATGCGTTTACAAATTGTCATTGCGAGGAGTCCCGACGTGTCGGGACGACGAAGCAATCTGGCAGCGGGGTCCCCCCCTCCAGATTGCCACGGCCCTCGTTCGTCGGGCCTCGCAATGACATTGTCGGCGAGCTTCGGGGACACCACACTAGCGCTCCCTGTTCCCAGCCCGAGAAGCTCACCATGAGCAGGGCCTCGCTATCACCTCAGTCAAGGACCACGCAGGTCAGGGTGTTTAGGACGCCGTTAAGGGGGCGGATGTCCTCCCGGAGCACGCTGCTGACCTGCTCAATTCCCGCGGCCTCCAGCACCACCACAATGTCGAAAGGCCCCAGCACCTCGCTGACCTCTTTGAGGCGGGGGTTCTGCCGAAGGGCCTTTACCACCTCTTTGGTGTGGGCCGAGTCCACGGTCACCATCACGTAGGCTTTCACCACGACTCCGCCGGACTCCTTTCGACTCTGCCGTGTCTGGCGTCGCACCTCAGCGTCTCTCGGCGCCCGCCCGGTCCCGCGCGACCGCACACCGCTTGTGCCCTGCGGCCGCCGGCCTTGCAGCCGGGCCGGCTAACGTCCCGTCTGGCCAATACTTGCACTTATTTGGGACACCCGGTTTCTGGCGTAGGGCATCCCGACACGTCCCGACTCATCGGGACACGTCGGGACCAACCTGCCCCAGCATGGTCGGGTTAGGAAACCCGACCTACGGTTGCTTGGAAACAATGGCATTTATTTGTCGGACGGGACACTAGCGCCGGACTGGCGCGGGCGCGGCGAGGAAATTGCGCAGCAGCGCTTTGCCATCTTTGGTCATAATAGACTCCGGATGGAACTGCACCCCCTCCACCGGATAGCTCCGGTGCCGCACCCCCATGACTAGGCCATTCTCCGTCCAGGCGGTGACCTCCAGCTCCGGCGGGAGTGTCTCGCGGTAGAGGACCAGGGAGTGGTAGCGGATGGCTTCCAGGGGATTGGGCAGGCCGGCGAACACCCCTTTGCCGTCGTGGTGGATGCGCGACATCTTGCCATGCATGATCTCGCCCGCCCGGTCCACGGTGGCCCCGAAAGCGTCCCCGATACACTGGTGGCCCAGACACACGCCCAGGACCGGCGTTCGCGGCCCAAAGTGGCGGATGACATCGTTGGAGATGCCCGCCTCCCTGGGGGTGCAGGGTCCCGGAGACACAACAATGCGCTCCGGGGCCAGGGCCTCAATATCCTCCAGCGTAGCCTGGTCGTTTCTGACCACGTGGACTTCAGCGCCCAGCTCCGCCAGGTACTGGTACAGGTTGTAGGTGAAGCTATCGTAGTTGTCGATGAGGACCAGCTTGCCGCCCGTCACGTGTCACCGCCGTCCACATAGATAATCTGGCTGGAGAGCATCTCCGCCTCTTTGGAGGCCAGGAAGACCACCAGGTTGGCCACATCCTCAGGCTGCACGATGCGCCCCAGAGGCATCTTGGGGTAGACCTGCTTCAGTTGGTCCGGCTTCACCCCCATCTCCCGCTCGAAGTAGCGCAGCCCCATGCCCGCTTCCACGTTGGTGGGTGAGACCACATTGACCCGCACCGTGCCGCCGTACTCCTCCCGGGCCAGGCAGCGTGCCATAGCGTTGAGGGCTGTCTTGGAGGCGGTGTAGGGCACTGTCCCCGGCCGCTCGCGGCGCACCGAGGTGGTGGAGATGAAGATGACATCAGCGCGAGGGTGCTGGCGCAAGTAGGGAAGGGCCTGCTTGGTGACGTAGAAGGCGCCGAAGAAGTTGACTGCGAAGACCCGGTGCATCACCTCAGGGTCCAGGTCGGCGACGCGCCCTCCGGCGGCGATGCCCGCGTTGTTCACCAGCAGGTCCAGCTTGCCCAGAGCGGCCACGGCCTCCGGGACCGCCCGCTGCACTTGGGCGTAGTCGCCGACGTCCGCCCGGACCGCCGCCGTCTTCCTGCCCATGCTGGCAATCGCCTGCGCCACCTGCTGGGCCTCCTCCTGTGCCCTGTGGTAGATGATGGCCACGTCAGCGCCCTCCCGGGCCAGCGCCAGAGCAATGGAGCGCCCCAGGTTGCGCGAGCCGCCGGTGACCAATGCGGAGCGGCCTGCCAGGCGCATATCCACCCTTCCCTACGCCATCTCTTCCGCTCGTGGTGAGTCCCGACCTGTCGGGATCGAACGGTGAGCGAGGCGAAACCGGATTGTCAACAACGCCAGGCTATGCTGGACCGACATCCCCCTACGATCTACCGCGGCTGGCATCGAGGGCATCGCCACGCCAGCCAGAGGGAGCGGGTGCCAGGAACTCGATGAACTCCAGCCAGTTGCCCTCGGGGTCGTGCCCGTAGGCAATCTTGCGAGTGCCGCGCACCTCATCTTGGCGAACCGTTGGTGTTATGACAAAGGCCAAGCCCTTGGCCGAGGCCTCGCGGTGGAAGCGGTCCAGGTCTTTCACCAGGAAACAGAGGTGAGTGGCGCCCTCCTGGTCCCGCGCCAGGTGCCCTGGGCGCGGTGGCTGGTCGTAGCGGTGGGTGAACTCAATCCAGTGGCCGCTCTCCATGCCCAGGTACACCAGCTTGCTGTGCATGGGGCCTTCGCGCCGCTCCAGCACCTGCTTGACCTGGAGGCCCAGCACGTCCCGGTAGAAGGCCACCATCTTCTCCAGGTCAGCCACGACGATGCCGGTGTGGTTGATGGACTGCACCCCCACGCTGTCCTCCCCTGCAAATGGGCCAGACCTGCCCCGCTTGGAAGCGCCAGCACAAAGCATATTATACGGGTTTTCGTCCCAAAACTCTCTTGGACACCGACCTCTGAAGGGGGCGGCGTGATGCCACCGCCTTCAGACGGGGGTGAAAAGCGAGTTTTGGAATAGCTTTCGAGATTTCCCTGTCGCGCCAACCCAGCTATGAGACCGGCGGCCGGCACTCGGCCCAGGGGCGGGCCTCCTCGAAGGCCGCCGCTGCCCGCAGTACCGTGACCTCGTCCTTCCAGCGACCAACGATCTGCAACCCAATGGGGAGCCCATCGTGGGAGAAACCACAAGGGACGGTGGCCGCCGGTTGCCCCGTGTGGTTGAACGGGTAGCTGAAGGGGAAGAAGCCCAGAATAGGCTCCGCGATGGAGCGACCGCCAATGATGCTGGGAAACTGGCCAATGGGGAAGGCGGGCACCGAGAGCGTGGGCGTCAGCAACAAATCATAGCGCTCCATGAACCGCTCCACCTGGGCGCGGAGCTGGACCAGCCTCCTGAGGGCCATGCTGTACTGGGCACCCGTCATAGCCTTGCCCTGGGCCAGGAATAACAGTATGTAGGTAGTCAGTTCGAAGGGATGCTCGTCCAGAAGCTGGCCCCGCTGGGCATAGGTGTCAGAGCGGCCGATAGGGCGGTGTGTTAGAAGCCAGGGGTCTTCCAGGGCCAGGTCAGCCTCCTCCACTTTGGCACCCAACTCGGCGAAGACCCGGGCAGCCTTGGAACACACCTCCAGGACCTCCGGGTCCACGGCAGCGTAGCCCAGGTCAGCGCTCCATGCCACGCGCAGACCGCGCACCCCTTTGCCTAGCCCCGCCGAGAAATCGGGAGGCTCGTCCCGCAGACAGACTGGGTCCCTGGAGTCGGGACCCGCCAGGACCTGGAGGAGCATGGCGGCGTCGCGGACGGTGCGGGAGATAGGCCCGGCCTGACCGAAGCGGGCCAGCCCCGGGCTGTTGGGGTACGTAGGGACTCGGTCAGCGTTGGGCTTGATGCCAAAGACCCCGCAGAAACTAGCAGGGATGCGGATGGAGCCGCCGCCGTCGCTGCCCAGGTGCAGGGCCGCCAGGCCAGCAGCCGCGGCGGCTGAGGCACCGCCGCTGGAGCCACCGCAGGTGCGCGATGGGTCCCAGGGGTTGCGGCCGTCGGCCAGGCGGTTTTCACAGGTGCCAAGAGCGCCGAACTCTGGAGTGTTGGTCTTACCCACGATGATGGCCCCAGCCCGCCTCACGCGCTCCACAATGAGGTCGTCCTGCTGTGGCACAAAGTCCTTGTAGACCAGGGAGCCAAAGGTTGTCCGGATACCTTTGGTGCTCATCAGGTCCTTGACCGAGATAGGCAGCCCGTGCAGCAGCCCCAGCTTGTCCCCCCGCGCCACAGCCCGCTCCGCCTCCCTGGCCGAGGCCGTGGCCTCGTCGCCGCAGACGGTGAGGTAGGCGTTGAGCTTGGGATTCAGGGCCTCGATGCGTCGCAGGTAGAGCTCGGTCAGCTCCACCGGAGAGACCTTTTTGTTGGCGACCATCTCGCGTAGCTGCCAGGCCGGTGTGAAGGCCAGCTCCTCTCCACGCACAGCGACCTCCTGAGGCAGGCTCAGTTACGGCGCATTATGCCCCACTGCCGCCGAAAACGCCAGAAGGCGCCCAAGCTCAGGCATACCAACGGTCTTGACCGGCGAAGCGACCGATCGCTGTAGGGCAGGTTTCCAAACCTGCCCGAATCTTGAGGTCGGGTTAGGAAACCCGACCTACAAAAGGAGTCGCTATCTTAGGGCCAAACTACGGCCGACCAGGGGCGTTCCGCTGGCGAAGGCCCTCCGCGAAGTGCTCGTCGCGGCCATGTGTCAGGACTCGCCCGGTCCTCTAGAATGGACGATGCGCTGCTCACTCGTGTGGCACGCAGGCTGGGTAGCCAGCAGCTTAGGAGGGACCCGGATGCCTTTTGCACCGGCCGACGACATCGAGCTGTACTACGAGGTCCACGGCGATGGGCCAGCCCTGGTCTTCGCCCACGGCTTGGGGGGGAACCACCTCTCCTGGTGGCAGCAGGTGCCCTTCTTCTCCCAGCACTACACCTGCATCACCTTCGACCATCGCAGCTTTGGCCTGTCCCGCGATGGCGCACAGCCGCGGGGCCGCCGCGCCTTTGTGGAGGACCTCCGGGCGCTGCTGGACCATCTGGGCGTGGAGCGTGTAGCCATCGTGGCCCACTCCATGGGCGGCAGGACCGGCGTGGGGTTCACCCTGCGCTACCCGGAGCGAGTATGTGCCCTGGTGCTCTCCGGCTCCAACGGCGGCTCGGTGAACGACGAGTCACGGCAGGTCCGGGCGGAGCAACTGGCACGCAACCGGGAGGCGCCCCGAGGCACCATTCTGGCCCTGTCACCGGGCTACGTCGCAGGGCATCCGGAGTTGGTCTTCCTGTACCGCCAGATCATGCGGCTGAACCCCAGGCACGCGCCCGACTTCCTGGCCATCTCGCCCGACTACCGGGGCTCCACCCACGAGCGGCTGGCCGCTACCGGCGTCCCCGTCCTGTACATCGTGGGCGAGGAGGACGCCCTGGCCCCGCCCAGGACCATCGAGATCGCGGCGTCCCTGGTCCCCCAGGCGCGGATGGCGCGCGTGCCGGCGGCGGGCCACGCCGCCTACTACGAGCAGCCAGAGCGGTTCAACCAGGAGGTTCTGAGGTTCCTGGAGGAGGTCTCTCTCTAGGGTCCTGTCGAAATTCTGCCGTTTCTTCCGCTCGTGGTGAGCTTGACGAACCATGAGCGGAAGGCCGCTGGACCCGCTCGCCCTTCGAGAGCCTCAGGGTGAGCGGACAATGTCAACAGAACCTAGAATCCCGGCGCGCCGGCGTGCGAGGCCACCACCCGCCCATCGGCCAGTTCCACCTGGCGGTCGGCCAGGCGGGCCAGGGCCGGGTCGTGGGTGGCGGCCACCACAGCCACCCGGCGCTCGCGCACCGCTTGCCGCAGCAGCTCGCCGATGGCCAGCCCGGTGGCCAGGTCAAGCTTACCCGTCGGCTCGTCGGCAAAGATGACCGCTGGCTCCACGGCCAGGGCCCGGGCAATAGCCACCCGCTGCTGCTCGCCGCCAGACAGCTCGGAGGGGCGGTGCTGCGCGCGGGCGGCCAGGCCCACCGCAGCCAGGGCCTCCCCGGCGCGGCGCCGTCGCTCCCGCCAACCCAGGCCGTTGATACGCAGGGGGAGCTCCACGTTTTCGTAGGCGGAGAGCAGGGGCAACAGCCCAAAGGACTGAAAGACGAAGCCGATGCGATGGCGGCGCAGCGCCACCATCTCTCCCTCCGACATGGTCGCCAGGTCCCGCCCCTGGAACCGCACCGTGCCGGACGTTGGGCGGTCCAGCCCCGCCAGCAGGTGCAGCAGGGTGGTCTTGCCGCTCCCCGAGCGTCCCATCACCGCCAGGAACTCGCCCGGCAGCACGTCCAGGTCCACATCGCGGAGGGCGACCACCTCCTGTCCGTCACCCCGGAAGGCGCGGGTCAGGCCCCGCGCCTCGACCTGCGGTCCACCAACCGCCTTCGTCATGCTCACTGCTCCTCCGCAGGCCTGATGACCACGCGGCCCTCCTCCACCTCCAGCCGGGTGCGCCCTGCCAGCCCCAGGCGCTCCACCACCTCCAGCGGCAGTTGCAGGCGGCCCGCCCGGTCCACCACCAGGTACTCCTGCTGGGCCTGGTCGCCAGGACGGCGGAAGGTAGGCTCCACCACGGTCTCGGTGCCAATGCGCCCGTCGCGGATCTGGACCATCCGGTCCACGTAGGGGGCCACGCCGACGTAGTGGGTCACCAGGACCACCGTGACGCCGAAGGTCCGGTCCAGCTCGCGCAGCGCCCGCAGCACCATCTCCGCGCTGGCCGAGTCCAGGTCTCCCGTAGGCTCGTCGGCCAGCAGAAGGGAGGGCTTGTTGGCCAGGGCCACCGCGATGGCTACCCGCTGCTGCTCGCCGCCGGAGAGCTGGTGGGGCTGCCGGCCCCCCTTGTCGCCCAGGCCCAGGGCCTCTAGCAGCTCCTGTGCCCGCACGCGCCGCCCGTGGGACGGGACGCCGGCTATCGCCATCGGCAGCTCGATGTTCTCCTGGGCCGAGAGGTAGGGCAGCAGGTTGCGCCCCACCACCTGCCCCACAAAGCCCACCCCGTGGCGGCGGTAGCCCATCAGCTCCCGCTCCGTGGCGGTGAGCAGGTCCAGGTCTCCCACCCGCACCTTGCCCGCCGAGGGGCGCTCCAGCCCGGCCAGGATGTTCAGCAGGGTGCTCTTGCCGCTGCCGCTGGGCCCCACCACGGCCAGAGACTCGCCCTGGCCCACGGCCAGGTCCAGGCCCCGCAGGGCCACCACCTCTAGCTCCGCCGTCTTGTAGATCTTGAACAGGTCGCGGCACTCAATCAGCACCTTGTCCTGTTGGGTCATGACTTCGTCCTTTCCCTGCGGGGGGCCTGGGCAGGGGGCACCGCCTCTTCCACCAGCCGGCGCTCGCCGTGCGTGAGACACCGCGCCATGGCTAGGCGAACATTGAGAGGAACTTGAGCGCGCCAGCCTTGTCCTGAAACACGCCGTCAACCGCGTCGCCGTTGGCGAAGCGCACCTGCACCTCGAATTGTACAAGAGGTAGTTCTGAGCCACCTGTCAAGGCGACGCTATCGAAGGCGGCGACGGCCTCCCGGACGGACGAGAACTCCATCGCACTGCCGTACAGGGGGAGGACCCGAACCACCGTTACGCGCCGCAAAAGGGAACGCTCCAGGGATCTGAGGAACTCTGAGTAGTCTGGTTCGATTGCATTCCGAAGCCGGGTCGTAACGGCGTTGAGGTTCCGGGCACTTAGCCCTCCCCACCGCCTGATCACTGCTCTTTTGTGGCTAGCCGGGGCATTCTCCGGGTAGTCAAGTTCGATGCCTTGCTGTCTGAAGCAAGTTGCCAAGGTCTCGAAGGGCACATGCAACACAACGATGCCATGAGACCTCAGTTGGTTCTTACCGCCCTCAGTGTACCTTCCGGCCAGAATACAACCTACGAAGAGGCAACTTCGATAGCTGTTCCTCAGGTGCAACAGAGAACCTTCCAGTTCGCCGGTCTTGTTCCGTGAATGCTTGGTATACCGCCGCCATGCCAACTCAATGAAGGCTACCGGTTCTCCTCTCTTCTCGAGCGAGCCGCCTTTCTCAATAACATAGTCTAAGTCATGCTTGTTGCCGGCGGCATCGACCCAAGTCACCTTCTGAGACTTTCCTCTGACGTGGGGCCGCGGCCCTCTGCGGTCGCAGTAGAAGCCGTGTTCGCTGCAAAATCTGGCGAGATCTTTCGCGCACAACTCCTCGAACAGGTTGCCAATCATTTGACCGAGCTTGTGACCGGGCGACGTCACTTCCGGCATGATTACCCCTCGACCCAGAGGCGACCCTCTTTGAGAGGCACTTTGTGCTTTCGGTTCCGCCACTTGACATTGCGATCTCTGATTTTCTCAAAACGACAGGATTTGAATCCAGCCGCCAGAGCCAACTGACCGAGCCATTCATCTACTGGAACATACAATCCATACGGCGCTGAGTCCCCGATCACAAAACAGACTTTGGCTCCTTGTTTACACACTCGCCGCAGTGATGCCCACACCTTGGCCATGTCGGCGAAGTAGGCGGCTGTCATGAGGTGGTACGCTTTCTTACCCCCGTGGTGCTCCCTCTCGACGCTCAGTTCGTTGCAGACCCTGGTCAGGTCCTCAGCAAATGGGACTCCCGAGAGTTGTGCAAGAAGCTCCCCAAGCTGGAGCTTGTCCGCCGAAACGTGCTGAGAGGAAGAACGAATCAAGTGTTGTCGTGCTGTCTGGTGCAAATCACCCCATCCCTGGACCTCTCCCCAGAATGACATCTCTAGCCTGGTGGCATCTGCATAGTCATAGTTGTTCATGTACGGCGGCGAGGTAATTACAAGCGTGACCGCCTCGTCTGGAATCGCGAGGCAAGTCCGCGCATCCGCAGTCCATATCTTGCCGGTACTCTTCACCCCAAGCATTTGTCTAATGGTCATGTCCGAAGACATCTTACGGACCTGGGCAGCAAACGCACCCAGCGGCGGCGGAGTGCTAGCTTTCAGTTTCGTGGGGAGAACATATTGCCACGGCGCCGTCCCCGCTGGCGAGCAGGGGCGAAGGATCGCTGTGAGTGCAAGCCACGCCAACTCGGAGACAGCGGTTTCGTTGTTCAATCTCTCCCAAGCGCATCTCAGCACGTGTAAGTCATCTAAGACGTCCGGGGAATAGCACTTGTGAATCAGGACGGGGTATCTCAAAGGTGGCTGAGGCCTAGCTTTCGCTAATTCAAGAAGTCTCGTTGCGAAGGCTTGAAACTCAGGGACGGGGGTGTTCCAAAGCAACTTCGCCTTCGCAACCCGCGCGATGAACGGCTGGGCCTCGAGTCCAAGCGATGCTACTCCAGCTTCCTCCCCCGCCAACACCGCGGTGCCTACACCCGCGAACGGATCGAGAAGAACGACCTCTGCTGGCCTTGCGGCAACCTGTTCAATCACACTCCGAGCCCAGCTAGCAGAGAAACCGGCAGAGAACCGGAACCACCCGTGAACCGGAAGGCTCATGCTGTGGATGAAGGTAGAGGTGGCGCCTTCATGCAAGGCTACCCTGTTCAAGCTTGTTCCGGACAAAGGCTCCCCGTCCACAACTCTCATTGCTTATCACCCGGTCGTTGCCACCCAGCACTAGTGAGACAGATACGCGCTGCTCCTATCCATCTACAATCTCGTTTCGGAGCCCGCCTTGGGCGCAGTAAGACGCCGCCGAAGCTCACCTGGGCCCACGCACAAGAAGCGCTCCGTCAGTTCCCCACGCAGCTTGTGTCCTCTTCCTCGTCCATACTCTGCACTTGCGCGCGTCGCCAGTCTAACACAACGCCGTTGGCGTGACATCTACCGCTCCCCCGCGCGGAGCACGGCCGCGACCTCCAGGCGGGCGGCCATGCGCCCCAGGAACAGGGCGGCGACGCCCGCTGCCAGCGCCACCACCAGGTACACGATCGCCAGGTGCGCCCAGCCCGTCTGAAGCACCAGGGGAGGCGTCACCTGGCGGCCCCCCTCGGCCACGGCCAGCAGCGGCAGCAACGCCGTTGCCAGGCGCCCGCCGGCCCAGGTCCCCAGGCCCACCCCGGCGGCAGCCAGCAGCGCCAGGTTGAACCAGACAATGGCGCTAAGCTGGCGGCGCGTGACCCCCAGGGAGCCCAGCAGGGCGAACTCCGGCAGCCGCTCCCTGGCATCCAGGTACAGGAAGAGAGTGATGCCGGCGGCGCTGGCCACCACCACCACCGCGAAGGCCAGCAGCACCAGGCCGCTCCACCCGGCGGTGACCAGGGGGCTAGCCGACTGCTGCTTCACCAGCTCTCGTGCGTCGTAGGTGGCGCTGACCGAGTACCCCGCGGCCTCCAGGGCGTGGCGGACCCCGTCCATGTCCGGGCCACCGCCCAGGGCACTCACCCAGACCTCGGGCGAGACCAGCAGGGGCCGCGGGCTGTGCAGGGCGACGTAGTCTAGCAGACGCCCCTTGTCCAGCACCATGAAGGTGCCCTGGGACGGGGAGAGCGTCGGGAAGTAGTCCAGCACCCCGACTACCCGGATGGGCACCGAGGTGCTCAGGATGGAGGCCACCGCCGTATCGCCCACGGACAGCCCCGCCGATGTCAGCATGGTGCGGCTGACCAGGGCAGGGAGCGGCGGCTCGGCTGGCCCCTGGAGGATGCCGATGGGGCCCGCTCCTTCGCCGCTCCAGGTCAGCGCCAGGCTGCGTCCTTCCGTGGAAGCACGGACTACTGCCTCGCTGGCCTCCAGCACCAAGCGGTCGGGGGACAGCGGGTCAACCAGCGGCCGCCAGCCTGAGGCGTCCTGGAGTCCCGACTCCGGTCGGGACAGCACCACGGTCTCGCCTCCCACCCTGGCGGCCAGGCCATCCAGGAAGAGCGCTCCCGCCTGTGCAGACCCGGTAGCGCGGGTCACAATAAGCCCTACCAGCAGGTAGGGAGCGACAGGCGCGGGCAACCCGGCAAAGGCCCGGCCCGTTGGAAGGACGGGGGTAATAGGCCCCTCAAGCCAGCGCCAGCCCTGCCCATCGAGGCGGCCCAGGGCCACGTCGAAGTAGCGGCCGGCCGCGTCCCGCAAGCGCGCGTTCACCCTGGCGTCGGCCATCGGATAGCTTGGGGCGGCCCACACCCCCAGGCTCGTGGCACCCTTTGGGACGGGGATGCCCCGGTCGGGCACCGGGGCCTGGAGGGAGTCCATCAGCTCCGGCAGGGGCTGCCGGGTGAAGTCCGGGCGGGTCCACGCCACGCGGGCGAAGTCCTTCGAGTCCACGGCCAGCAGGGCGAACCCCTGGCCAAAACCTTTGATGGCCAGGGTGCCACTGTCGCGCACCGCCTCGGCCGCAGCGGCCACGCCGGGGACCGCGGCCAGGGCCTCGGCAGCGCCGGCGCCTGTCGGCGCTGCGGCGTAGAGCTGGAGGCGCAGGTCGGCCCCGGCCTGGTACAGCGCGCGTTCCCGCCCGCTGCGCTCCAGGGTGGCACCCACGGCGGCACCCAGCACCCCCAGGCTGGTGGCCAGCACCAGCAGCACCACCAGGGCGCTCAGGGAGTAGGGGTCCCTGGCGGCCCTTCGGAGCCCCTGCACCAGCCACACCGGCCCCGCCGTTGCCGCCACGCGAGAAAGCAACGCCAGGGCCAGGGGCAGGAGCCGCATGAGCAGCAGGGCCGCCGCCAGGGTGGCCACCGCCGGCCCGACCAGCAGCGAGAAGTCGAGGCGGAGCTGCTCCTCGCCCAGGGGACGGAACAGGAACGAGCCGCGCTGGTGCACCTGCCACCACGCCAGTCCGCTCAGGGCCAGGAGCAGCAGGTCAAGGTAGTACCGCTGGAAGAAGGGCGGAGTCGCCGGCCGCGCCTGGGCCTGGCGGGACTCAGCCGCCGTGCGCCGCGCCGCTAGCAGGGTGGCTGCCGTTATGACCCCCACCGCCAGCAACCCGGCCAACGCTCCCGCTGCGAAGGTGCCTGGGCCAAGGGTCACCGGCAGGCCTCTGGCCTGGCCCACCCTGGTGAACTGCCCCGCCACGAACACGGCCCCCTGGGCCAGAAGCGGCCCCACGAGGACTGACGGCGCCGCCAGCAAGGCACCCTCGGCCAGGCCCAGCAGGGCCACCTGCCCGTCCGAGGCCCCTCGACTCTTCAACAGGGCGGTCTCCGGGCTGCGGACGCGGGCCATCAGCAGGGCCACCAGGCCAAGGTAGTAGAGCAAGATGCCCACCACCAGGGTCACCAGCAAGAAGAGTGGAATGCGGGCCACCAGCAACTGCCCCCGGTACGCGGCTGCAACGCGGAAGAGGCCTCCGCTGCCGCCGATACTGCCCAGGACATCCCGGACATCCGAGGTCGCCTGCCGCCAGGCCGCCTCCAGAGAGTCTAGAGAAGCAGCGCGCAGCCCCTTGCGGTCCAGGTACAGGTACCAGGTGTACTCGGTGAAAAGCCCGGGGTAGGCCCGCCCTATCGAGTTCAGCAGGGCTTCCGAGGCCACGTAGAGAGGGGCGGATGTCCACTGGGCACGGACCTGCGTGAACTTCCCGCTGCCGCCAAACCAGAACTCGTCGGAGGGGTCCACCGGCTCCATCACCCCGACCACAGTGACCTTGGTGGGCCGTTCCCGGCCATCCTTGTAGGTGGCAGGGAAGGCCTGGAAGGTGTCGCCGGGCTTCAGCCCCAGGGCTGCCGAGGCCGTCCGGTCAATAAGGACCTCCATGCCGCCCGCGACAAACTGGGGCAGGCGGCCCTCCACCAGGCGGGTACGCCCCTCCATGCCGGTCATGAACTGGACGGGCCCGCGGGGACGGGTGTCGTCGGATGCATCCCACTCAGGCCGACCGGAAAAGAAGAAGACAGCGGTCTGGACAAAAAGGGCATCGTCCCGCAGGTATGAACGCAGCGGGTCCACGGCCTTGGAACGCACGAAGCTGTCCATGGCCACCAGTCGCTCCGGGCGCAGGCCCTCGGTGACGCGGAGGCTGAGGTTCGTCTCCTCACGCGGCACGGCGCCCAGCGCCTGCTGGAGGGCGGCTTCCCGCAGGGCAGACGAGTAGAGGAAGCCAGCCGCCACCAGCGCCACCGCCAGCAGCACCCCAAGCCCAGCGGCCAGGGACAGACGTGGGTCCGCCTTCATCCGCCGTGACGCGGCGGCAAAGGCCAGCCAGGCCATGCTGCCTATACCCCTCATGGCTCCTCCCGCAGCACCTCTGGCATGCGGAGGTGCAGCGCCAGAAGGATGGCCAGCCCGGTCCCCGTAGCCAGGGCCAATACCACTGCGCCGTAGGTGAGCGCTGTCAGCAGGCCGTCCTGCGCCAGCACCGGCGGGGGGACAGGCGGCGCCGACCCCGCGGTGAGGCGCACGTACCCAAGCGTCCACCGCCCCAGCCAGGTGCCCAGCCCAAAGCCCGCCACGATGCCGGTGGCGGCCACAGCCAGGGCCTCGGCGCCCAGCAGCAGGCCCACCTGGCGGCCGGAGAAGCCCAGTGCCCGCAGGACAACCAACTCGGTCCGGGACTGCTGCACCATGAGGGCGCTGTGCAGTGCCCATCCCAGCACCAGGGCACCACCCAGGCCAATCAGGGCCAGCAGGCCCAGGCCACGCCATCCGCCAGCAATCAACGGGTCACCAGCCAGACGACGAACCTCCTGCACGCTGTCCCGGACCTGGCCGCCCAGGGGAAGGACCTTGGTGATTTCCTTTCGGGCCGCTCCGCGGTCTGCCGAAGGAGAAAGCGCCAGCCAGTACTCGTCTGGGGACAGCCCCCCGGTGAAAGGAAGGCTACTCAGGTAGGTGTCCAGAGAGTCGAGCCCCAGCACCATGAAGGGGCCACGGGCGGGGTACAGGGTTGGGAAGTAGCGCACCGTGTCGGTGATGACCACCGGCACCGGCCTGCCCTGCATTGAGAGCACCAGGTTCTGGCCCTCCTGGAACCCCGGCCCACCCACCGCCTTCAGTGGCAGGGAGACGGGTGGAATGAACGCCCCGCGAGGTTGGTTGGAGAGAGGCTCCGACCAGGCGAAGGAGAGACCCGCCTGCCCGCTATGAGCCGCCTGGGGGCCTACCTCCAGGGTGTCCTTGGCCCCGCTCAGCAGGGGAAAGGCGTCCCAGGGGCTTTGTCCCTCAAACCCCTCTAGCACGTTCGGCGGCACGCCTTGGGGAAGGCCGTCCAGGATGTCGTCGAAGAGAAGGGCCCCCGGGCCGGCGTCCACCAGGGATGTGGCAGTGATGTAGACGGCGGTCACCGAAAGGGGCGTTGGGGCACCCCTAATCTGTATCTGTTCAAGGGGGGCTAGCAAAAGCATCCACGCATTCTCTGACGGGCTTCCCAGGGGCAGCTCATGGCGCTGACCACCCGCATCTTTCACCTGGAGCCAGACCCGCACCGAGGGCATGGGGCGCGAGGGACGGACCCACAGCCCCAACTGCTCAGCATTGTCCGGGACCCGGACACCTGCGGTGGCAGGCAACTCGCTACGGAGAGGGGCCATCAAGGTCGCCAGGCCCTTGCGGGCGAAGTCAGCGCGTAACTTCGTGACCTGGGGAAGAGTATCGGGCCTGACCGCCAGGATGTTCGCGTTTGTCCCGCTCTGGCCCACCAAGACAGTCACGACGGAACGGTAGACAGGGCTTGCTACTTCAACGCCAGGGATGCGGGGCAGCGCATCCTCGAGAGCCAACTTCGTCCCCAGGAGCTCAGAGAGTGGAGAAGACACCACCATGTCCCCTCCAATGGCGTAGCGGGCCTGGTCCCGGTGTGTCTGACTGATGGTAGCGCCGAAGGTCGCCACGAAGGTGCCCAGGGCCACCGCCAGCAGGAGCAGCACCGCCAGGGAGGTGTAGGCCAGGGGGTCCCGCGCCAGATGGCGGACCCCCTGCACCAGCCAGGCTGCCCGCCAGCGCTCTCCCAGCCAGGCCAGGAGACGGGCCAGCAAGGGGAAGACGCGCAGGGCCAGCAGCCCCGCAGCCAGCAGGGCCAGCGCCGGGGCCAGCAGCACCAGAGGCTCCACCTCCAAGCCCTCACCAAAGGCCCGCTGTGTCAGGAAGCCACCACGCCCCCGCAACTGCCACCAGAGATAGGCCAGCGCAGCCAGGACCAGCAAGTCCAGGTAGTAGCGAAGGAACCACGGCACCGCTGGAGGTCTGGCCAGTGCCCGCAGCGTTGCCAGCGTCCCCCCTCGAGCGACGTGCCAGGAGGTAGCCAAGAAGGCCACCAGGCACAGCAGCCCTACGGCTCCCGCCACGATGAAGGCCGCGGGGGTCAGCCCTACCACTGCATCCCCCGTTACCGGCCGCAGGCCGGGCACGTGGCCCACCAGCAGCAGAGCGAGGAAAGGCCCGGCGGCCGCCGCAGGAAGGGTGACAAGCAAGCCTTCGCCCAGCCCCAGGAACGCCGACACCTGCCTGTGAGTGGCCCCACGGCTACGCAGCAAAGCAGCCTCGCGGCTACGGGATGCCGCCAGCATCCCGGTGACCTGGAGCAGGTAGTACAGCAAGACCACGGCTGTAAGGGAGATGAACAGGAAAAGGGGCACCTGCGTCTGGGCCCAGCGGCGCTGGTAGTCGCGAAGGGACACGTCGAGGGCCGTGAAGACCAATGAGCGCGGCACGGCCTGGTTGATGTCGGTCTCCAGACGGTCCAGGGCCAGAAGGGTGCTGGCTACGGTACCGGCTGCGACCATCCTGGGCCGCAGGTACAGGAACCACCAGTAGGTGCCTAGCAGCGACGGGAACCTGGCCCCTGCCCCTGCAAAGAAGGCCTCCTCCGGCAGGTAGAAGGAGACCAGTACCTGATTGGGGAGCTCCTGGACATAGAAGTAGCGAAGGCTAGCCAGCCAGAACTCGTCATCAGGGTCCAGAGGCTCCACCAGCCCCACGACTCGTACCGGCAGGTACTGCTGATCATCCAATCGAAGCGGATAAAGGTAGGCCTGGGCCCCCACGCTCCAGCGCAGCTCCTCAGCCGCTTGCCTGCCCAGGGCCACCTCTAGCTCATTGGGCCCTGGCCCAGCCGCGCTTGGGACCGATGGCCAGCGCCCCTCCACCAGGCGGGAGTGGGCCGCAAAGTCGGAGAGGAAAAAGAGCTGGCCCGCGTAGGGCCCTGGGGGAGGGTAGCGGCCTGGAGCCTCGCCCATTGGCATCTCGGGAGTCCCGCCGTAGCGCTGCACCTCCCGCAGCAGGTCGCCCAGTCGGCCCTGGGCGGTTGGCTCAAGGCGACCCCGTAGGCGCTGGTAGTCAGGCAGACCCAGGGGGCGCTCGCGCACCACAACCTGGGCGTCCAGGATGCGGGGGTCGGCGGTGCTCAGGGCGTAGTCCAGCCCCGCCTGAGAGACCGTTCGGGAGGCGATGGCAGCGGCGGCCACGAGGGTGACAGACAGCAAGACGGCGAAGGCGGCTGCCGCCAGCAGGGGCCAGGAGGCACGCAGCCGCCGCCATGCCAGCCAGAATGAGAGCGTCCCGAAGCCACCCACCTGCCACCCTATAAGGACAACGATGTCCTATTGTGCCCTACCGCCGGGCTGATGGCAAGGCAAAGCTTGGGTATGACCACGAGCATACTCCCGGAGGGCTGAGGTGAGCTGGAGGCTGTTGACAGGCTGGAGTGCCCTACCTAGAATGCAGATTGGGCGGGAGTAACTCAGCGGTAGAGTATCTGCTTCCCAAGCAGAGGGTCGGGGGTTCGAGTCCCCTCTCCCGCTCCAATCTGTCTCATCTCCCGCTCTGTCTCAGTAGGCCTCCAGGGCTTGGACCGCCAGCACCTCAAGCTCCTCCAGGAGGTCCGCCATGGTAGAGCCCCCCCCAGTAGCCTATCCGGTCTCCCTCAAAGGTGATCTGTCCCCTACCCTCAGTCGGTGGCTCTGGCTGGTCAAGTGGCTGCTGGCCCTCCCGCACCTCGTCGTCTTGCTCTTCTTATGGGTCGCTTTCCTCCTCTTTACGGCGCTCGCCTTCTTCGCCATCCTGTTCACGGGCAAGTACCCCAGGGGTCTATTCGATTTCAATGTGGGCGTGCTCCGTTGGGGGTGGCGCGTGGGCTTCTACTCCTACCAGGCCCTGGGGACCGACCACTACCCGCCTTTCAGCCTCCAGCCGGCAGAGCATCCCGCAACGCTCAACATAGCCTACCCCGAGCGGCTGAGTCGGGGCCTGGTGCTGGTCAAGTGGTGGCTGCTGGCCATTCCCCACTACCTGGTCCTGGCGGTCTTGCAGGGCGGTCTGGGGCCACGCTCCGGTGGGATCAACTTCATCCTGGTCCTCATTGGGGGCGTAGTGCTCCTCTTCACAGGGCGCTATCCGAAAGAGGTCTTCGCACTGAGTATGGGTATTGACCGCTGGAGCTACCGCGTGGCGGCCTACGCGTCCCTCATGACCGACCGCTACCCGCCCTTCAGTCTTGGCGAGTAGCAGGCGCACCTAGTCCAGCACCGCCGTCGCCTCGAAGGCCACCAGGGTGCCCGGGTTGCCGCCGATGCCGTTAACCGTCAGCGTGGTGGTGGTCGGCAGGCGAGCGCGCCGGTCCCCACGCGGATAGTAGTAGCAGGGTCAGAGTTGCCCGCTGGGCGCGGTGAGGCCTCGGAATACCGCCCATTCCTTTTTCTGAAGTAGGACTCCACGGAGCAGTGCGCACTTACCAACACCTGCGAAATAGCTCATTGGACAGTCCCAAACAACGTACTAGTCTGCTCATTCTCCCTTTTCCAAGCTAGTACAAAAGGACTAGTGCCAGGGTATTGTTGTTTCGGCACATGGGTGTTAGGCTACCCGCGCAGTAGCCGGTCGCCTGTCACTTGTGAGCATTGCATTGCAGGCGAGCGAAACTAGCAGCTGGGTCCGGCCCTGGAGAGGTATCCAATGCAGTGGATTCGACGCCGGTGGGCTAATCTGTTCTGCCGGTGCACCCCGCCCCTTTGGGTGTATTTCCTCAATCCGGCCGCCGTTATCCTCAGCGTCCTGGCGGCAGTCCTTACCTTTAACTGTCAACGAAACGCCATTGACCGTGAGTATAGGAAGGACTTCAGCTATGTTTGCCTGGAGTTGAAGCCACCATCCATTACCGACCCGGCCTTGGACACAGCCCCTCGGTGGGGTGACGCTACGAAGCTAAGGTACCAGCTCGGGGCCTACGGTGGCGACGAAAACCTCTCAGCGCCACAGAGCAAGCTGACCTGCAAGGAATCGGCGAAAAAACATGGGCCTGTGGAATTGCGTAGTATGCAGTTCAATCTGGAAGTGGACTGGACGTACGGAGCGGACATCGGCGGCACTTTCAACGGCCACTGGAAGGGCTACCCGGAGTTCGGCAAGGCTTCCGGGGGCACCGGGACGCAACGCGTCTCATATGAATGGGGCCCAGGTACTGGCAGGCAAGAACCGAACAAGTGGGGACTGGACTTTGTGCCGATTGCTTGGCTCGCGGTGACCGTCACACCAGGGCCCGAGGTCCCGCCTGATGAGATCTACCTCGCGGTGAAAACTCATCCTTCCGAGAGAATTCCGGATCCTCCCCGGGAGATTGTGGTCAAGACGATCTCGCCGAAGGGCGGCTGGTTTTCAATTGCCCCGGACCGATCCTATGAAGTCATGGCTTGGTCTTTAGAAGATGGGGCTGTGGTCTGCTACAAGATGACTCATAGCTTGCGGACCGCCGATATCACAGGGAGCACCGATACCTCATACGCGTCCTACGCGCCACAGGTAAATATTCCCCAAACTACTGGCGTGTTTGACCATGAGGGAAGAGACCCAAAGTACGACAAGTTGGAGGTCCGCCTCGGCGATGCTATGCCGTTGCCTGAGGACAAGGCTGGATGCAGCAAAATCCCCCCGAAGAAGGTCGGGTAGCACCCGCCACTCCAAGACAACAGCGTTCCGCCTAGCGCTAAGGAGGGCAGCAATGGCGAGTGAAGCAAGCATGGGCACTGAGCGCCGCACATGCGGGCTTGGTTCCAAGATGTACCTTGCTGCTTCTTGCCTGGCGGTTGGGACACTGTTGGGCCTTTTCCTGCTGGCTGTTGGGGGGTGCAACCTGACGCCCACCCCCGGACCTACCCAGGCGCCACAGTCCACCCAGGCGCCAGAATACACCCTGTACATCAACAACACACCAGTGACAGCAACAGTGATACCTGTGCCCAATGGGAAGGTCACGCTGGGCAAAGCACCGAATGAGCGGGGGAAATTCGAGTGGGGTACCCTCGTGGCCCTGAGAGCGAGCTCTGAGACACCAGGCGCAGGGGTGCGGTGGACTGGGGTAGACCCGAAAGACAGCCAGAGGCCTTTGGTACAGGTAGAAATGAAGACAGATACTTTGATCTTGGTGGAGATCGTACCTCCAACGCCAACTCCTACGCTACCCACCTCTACTCCACCCCCTACACCGGTGCCGACTTTCACACCAACCTCAACCCCGGTGCTGACACCCACGCCCACTGCTACGCCCACACCGACCGCCACGCCGACGCCCACCGTTGTCGGCACGCCCACTGCTACACCTACACCCACTG
>JACQUK010000135.1 GCA_016210325.1 Chloroflexota bacterium | reverse complement strand
GGTTTGGGCCGCTGCGCATCGGTGTGCTGGATGACTATGCCCATCTGGTTCTGCCTACTCCCGTCCAGGTGTCACCTATGTGCCCAGTTTAGGTGTTACCCATGTCCCCAGTTGCACACCTTCCCCCGTTTCCGGGGGAAGGTCAGAGAGGGGGTCTTATGAGGTCACCAAGACAAACCTGGCGCAGCACTGGGCGCCCACAGCGGTTTACGTCTTCCCTTCAATCCCTTCCAAAAAGCGGGCCAACTCGTCCCGAGGGAAGGTCGGCAGGGGACCCTCCCCTTCGGCCCTCCGGAGACGCAGCCCCCCTTCGGCAGGCGTCACCACGCCGATTTGGACGGCTATGATGCCTTCCCGTCCCAGGGCAGCCAGCACTCGTGGGGCGTCCTCGGCCTCCACCGCCATCAGCAGGGCGCCGGAACCCAGCAACCCCAGCGGCTCCAATTCCAGCCTATCGCAGATGGCCTGGCACTCCGGCAGGACCGGGATGCGGTCTGCGGCCACATCAAGTCCCGCCCCGGAGGCACGGGCCAGCTCCAGGAGACCCGTAGCCAGGCCCCCCTCGGTGGGGTCGTGCATGGCGTGGACCCGGCCAGCAGCGCAGGCGGCCGCCGCATCTCGCACCACGCTGATGCCAGGGCTGAACAGCAAGTCCCTGGCGCGGGCCAACACATCGTCACCGATCCCCCTGCCGCGGAGGTGGGCCGCCGCCTCCCGCGCCAAGAGGGCCGTCCCCTCGATGGCGATGCCTTTGGTCAGCAGCAGGGCGTCGCCGGGCCGCGCGCCGCCCGAGCCCACTACCTTCCCTTTGTCCACCTCTCCCAGCATGGCGCCGGCCAGGATGGGCCGCTCCAGACCGTAGGTAATCTCCGTGTGGCCGCCGATCAGGGTCACCCCCAGGCCACGGCAAGCATCGAGGAGTTGGTCGAAGATGCCTTCCGCCAGGCCCTCAGATGCCCCTTCGGGCAGCAGGACAGTGGCCAGGAACCAGCGGGGCGAGGCCCCCATGCAGGCCAGGTCATTGGCGTTGACCTGCACTGCGTACCAGCCGATGAGGTCGGTGGCGAAGGTGATGGGGTCGGCCTTGGCCACCAGCACCCGCTCGCCGAAGTCCAGCAGCGCGGCGTCGGCCCCCACCCGGGGGCCCAGGAGCACGCGTGGGTCGCTGGGCTGCACCTTGGCCAGCAGCCGCTCCAGCAGGTGCATGGGAAGCTTGCCGACTTGAAGCCTTTGCATCACTCGCTCCCGTGGTGCACTGCCCGTGATGCGCCGTATGATACCTGCGCGAGGCGGCCTTTCACAAGGGAAAGCGCCAGGGCCTGCAGCCGGGAAAGCAGGCAAGGTCTCTTCGTTTTCACCCCATCCTAGCCTTCCCCCGTTTCCGGGGGAAGGCTAGGATGGGGGGCGAACGAGCAACAATGAAAAGACCCCGGGACAGCCGGGACTACGCCCTGGTGGAAGGTCCAGCCACTGTTATACTACGCAGCGCGGGCCGCCACGGAGTAGCCCAACGAGAGGCGCAGACGTGGCATGGTGGTACATACTTGTGGCCCTCACGGGGGTACTGGTTGCTGCCGGCCTTGGGCTCTACTGGCTGGGCCGCGTGCTGGAGCGCCGGGAGCCCTACGGCTCATTCATTCGGTTGAGAACGCGGCAGAAGCTGGACTTCTGCAAGAGCCTCTTCCTCGACCGCCGGGTGCCGTGGTACATCAAGCTCGTGCCTGTCCTGCTGGTCCTGTACCTTGCCAACCCGATTGACCTGATACCCGACTTCATCCCCGTGCTGGGCTACCTGGACGACGTGGCCGTGGTGGTCGCCGGCATGGTCTTGGTGATTTGGCTTACGCCGAGGCCGGTGATTGAAAGCCTGCTAGAGCAGGTGAGCGCTGGAGGCGAGCAGAAACCGGTATCATAGTGAGGTCCGCCGGTAGCCGTCGCGACACTCTCCCACCGCCGATGACCTGGTCCAACAGCGGCCAAGGAGACAACCGCGGGTGCGAGGCAAGGGTGGACAGCCAGGCCCTTTGCCACACCTCCTGTTTCGTAAACTCTGACCAGCATTCTCTACGAGGAAATGCGACCTAGCCGTGCCACCTTGACATCACTCGGCTGCATACCCATAATACGCCGACGGAATGTCAAGGAAGGAGGCAAAGGATGCGTGGACTCAAGGTGTGTCTGGGCATTGCATTCATCATCGCGCTCATAGGCGGCGTAGGTGGCCTGATTCTCCCTGGTCAGATGGCGGACGCTAACATGGGTCCCGCAGAAGCCGCCTGGGGACGGTGGTACGCAGTGATGGGCCTCACCCTCGCGCTGGCTGCCTGGTACGCCCTACGCGACCCCGTAAAGAACCTCACTATCGTTCGCGTGGTTGTCTTCTTCTTGGCTTTGGACGCTTTGGTCGGGCTCGTCAACGCCATCACCGGCGACGTAGGATGGGGTCTGGTCCTTCCCGTCTTGATCGTCAACGGACTGCTGGCCGCCGCGACTGCGTACTTCTATCCAAGGGGACAGAAGGCCACGTAACCCACTGGTGCGGGGAGGGGGTCCGGCACAGCGTCGGGTTGCAGGGGCTGCTCGGGCGGTCCAGGCCGGCTTGGTCGTCGGGTTGAGCGGTGCGCCACAGGCTCGCTCGCAGCAGCCCCGTGTGTTTTTGTGCGTCGTGCAGCTTGCGCACGAGCGCGCGATTTGGCGGAAAGTGATCGGAGGCCTCCCCCTGCTCAAGGTCTTTTCGTTTTCGCCCCCTCTCTGACTCTCCCCCACGCGAGGGAGAGGACAGTCCCTTCCCCCGGAACCGGGGGAAGATTAGGATGGGGGTTGAATCAGCGACAACGAAATGCGCCTGTCCCCCGGCTCTCCCCTCCCTGGGTTAGGTGGTGTTGGCTCCGCGCCCTGTCTAAATAGGCGGGGCGCAAGATAGCGGACCGTCTCCGGTTGCTGTGGGTCCTGTACCTCGCCAACCCGATTGACCTGATGCCCGACTTGAGCCAGAAAGAATAGCCATCATCAGGATGGACCTGCCCGCCCCAGGCTAGCGTCGCAAGTGGTATGGGATGTCTATTACCACCACGTTGGGGCGGGAGAGCAAGGCCGCCTTGAGTCGAAGGGCGCTTTGGCTGTGGAGGAGGTGCTGCCACCAGCGGCTGGGCACAAACTCTGGGATCACCACGGTTACCGGCGCGCTCTCATCTTGCTGTACAAGGGATTCGACATACTGCAGGAGCGCGCGGGTCCAGTCGCGATACGGGGCTTCAATGATGATGAGTGGAATGTCCTGGGCCCACTCTTCCCACCGTGTTCGCAGACGCTCAGCACTCTTCAACTCGTCGGTCACATGCACCGCTCGAACTTGGGACGAGAGGCTACGGGCATAAGCCAGGGCGGCCAACACCGGCTTGTTGAGGTCGGCGACAGGGACCAAAACGGTTTGCGGCTGGGTTACCTTGGGCAAGGGACTCATGCGGTCAAGACGAAGCTGCTGGCCAAGCCTCGCGTAGTGCCGCTGGATGGCGAGCATCATCAGGACTAGCAGGGGGACCAGCAGAAAAACGATCCACGCACCGTGCGTGAACTTCACCGCAATCGCCTCAGTTGCCACGACACCGGTGGTCAACGCTCCCAAACCGTTCAGCAGCATTGCCCAGCGCCACCATTTGCCTCTCACCTTGCTCCAGTAGCGGACCATGCCGGCCTGTGAGAGGGTAAAGGCCACAAACACGCCTACGGTGTAGAGGGGAATCAGGCCCGCCACGCTGCCGGCGAAGATAACGACGAAAGTCCCGGCCAGGCCCCCCACTGCCACGATTCCCGTAGACAGAGCAAGACGCCGTCCCCGGAAGAGAAACTGGTTTGGGAAGAAGCGGTCGCCGGCCAAGACGAAGCTGAGGCGCGGGAAGTCAACAAAGGCAGTGTTGGCGGCTAGGACCAAGATGAGTGCCGTAGCCGCCTGGACGATGGAGTAATACCAGCCACCCCCCGTTATTAGCCGCGCAAGCAGGCTAATGACAGTTTGTCGCTCGCTAGGGTCTGGAACAAGGCCGATGCTCGAGGTGAGAAAGCTTATCCCCAGGAAGAGCGAGCCAAAGACGACCGCCATCCACACGAGGGTGATGTTGGCATTACGGGACTCTGGAGGGCGCAAGATACGTACGCCGTTGGAGACCGCCTCTACACCAGTGAGGGCTACGGCACCAGAAGAGAAGGCCCGGAGGATGAGGAAGAAGCTGAGGGCCTGAACACCGGAAGGGAGCCACTCCCTTGGCGCCTCGTATTCGGGCATAGTGCCGGTGGCAAGTCTGAACAGGCCGTACAGGATAAGCGCGCCCAGGGTCAGTATGTATAGGTAGGTGGGTACGCTGAACATTCTACTGGACTCACGAACGCCCCGCAGATTGCCGACGACGAGAGCGCCAATGATGAGCAGAGCAAGGGGAACACGGTAACCAAACAGCTCAGGCATGGCCGAGGTGATGGCAGCAACTCCCGCCGCAACGGAGACAGCTACCGTCAAGATGTAGTCCACAATCAGACAAGAAGCGGCCACCAGGCTTGGAATGGTGCCCAGGTTCTCCTTGGCAGCGGCGTAGCTACCTCCTCCTGAGGAGTAGGCCCGAATGACCTGGGAATATGAAAGGACCACCACTGCCAGTACGGCCACCAAGGCAAAAGTCAGAGGCATGGTTAAGGCGAGAGCACCGGCGCCCGCCAAGGCAAGGACCCGCGTCAACTCCTCGGTGGCATACGCTGAGGAGGACATGTTGTCGGAAGCGAGGATTGGGAGCGCCTGTAGTTTGCCCACGCGTTGGGCAGGTTCTGCGTGTGTAGCGAGCGCTTTGCCAGACAGGATAGAGCCGAGGTTCCGAAGCGCCTTGCCAACCTTGCCTTCAATCCTCATGGCGACAGCGGTGGCACGGAGTACCCCCTTGCCTGTTTCCTGGAAGGCTGTGGTATCAGGGTTCAGGCTGGGAGGACCCGAAGGACGATTCGAGTGCTTCTCGTTATCCGATAACATGCCCTACCTGTAAGGATTACCCTCCCCGGTGCTGAGCAACAGCATAGGTAGAGCGCCGTGGCATGCGGTGGTCAACCTATGCACATCGGAGACTTGCCGTGGCCCGCACGGCACCGCTCACGATGGCCGTCCACGCCTGGCTTATAGCCTCTCCTTCAGGGCCCGGTAGGTCTGGAAGGGTGGCTTGGGGCGGTTGGGCCGCTGGTTGATGGGCCGCGTCTCGATCTCCGGCTCCACCCGCAGGCACAGGAACGTCAGGCCCGGCTGCGTGAAGATTTCGCTTGCCTTGGACGCGAACTCTTCCAGGTCGTCGAAGCGGAAGACACGGCGGTAGCCCGCTGAGCGGGCCATGCCGGCGAAGTCCACCCGGTCTTTGCCAGGGATGGGCTGCCCGCCGGTGGTGGCGTAGAGGCCGTTCTCAAGCACGATGTGGCACAGGTTGGGCGGCGCCTGCTGGGCCTCCGTCACCAGGGTGCCCAGGTTCATCAGCAGCGCGCCGTCGCCATTGAACAGGATGACCTTCCGGCCAGGTTTGGCCAGGGCCACTCCCAGGGCCAGCGAGGAGCTTTTGCCCATAGCCCCAGCCATCGAGAGGTCTAGCTCCTTGTTGTGCGAGACGTCAGCCCAGCCACCGCGCGCCGCGTGGGCGGCGATGACGAAGGCGCCACCGCGGTACTGGTCCACCACCCGCATGGCATCGCGCATCTTCATCATGGCTAGCCGTACTCCTTTCCCACCAGGACGGCCACAGGCTTCTGTGCCCGCCCGGCCTCGGCAAGGGCCTCCGAGATGCGGGGCACATCGGCGTCGGACTCCAGCAGGTAGTAGGAGATGCCCCAGGTGTGCAGGATGGGCTCCAGGAAGCGGGCCGCCGAGTCGGGCGTCACGCCGTGCCGTGTCCAGCCCCGGTAGCCGATGAACATGACAACTGGCAGGCCCACATCCAACCCCAGGCCGCGGACCGAGTCCCCCGACTCGAAGAGGCCGGTGTTCTGGATCATCACCACCGGGGTCTTGCCGCCCATCCAGAGGCCCGCGGCGATGGCCAGAGCCTCTCCCTCGCGGCACACCGAGACCAGGTGGATGTCCCTCTGGGAGGTCATGGCCTGGAACATGAAGTTGGTCTCGCTGTCGGGCAGCCACACGATATGGGTTACCCCGTTCTTTTTTAGCTCGTCCAGGATGGTAGTCGGACGCAGCGTTTCCTGGGCCACCGCGCTCCTTTCTGCGTACCTTATGTCCGACGCCCGGATGCTATTCTTTGCCACACGGCCAGCGGTGCCCCACAGGGCTGGACACCAGTCCGCGAAGCGACACCAGAGTAGCAAAGGTAAGGCATTGCGTCCAGCAGCGCGCCTGGGCCTTTTCATTGTCGCTCATTCGACCCTCGTCCTGACCCTTCGAGAACCTCAGGGCAGGCCCTTCCCCCGTTTCCGGGGGAAGGGCCCCAAGAACGAAAAGGCCCTGGCGGCTATGCTTATCCCCCTGTGCGTAGGGGCAACAGACGCTATGACACCGCTGGGACCGTCCTGCCTCGTGTCTGTGTATAATAAACTCCTATCTCTAATGCCCAAGACTGTGACCGGGGGTTTTGCATGCGCTTTAGCCACTCCTTCGGCCGCACCCTGCGCACCGACCCCGCAGAGGCCGAAACGCCCTCCCACCGGCTGCTGCTGAAGGCGGGCATGGTCTACCCCGTGGCGGCCGGCGTGTACGCCTACATGCCGCTGGCCCTCCGGGCCCTGCGCAAGGTCGAGGCCATCATCCGCCAGGAGATGGATGCAGCAGGCGGGCAGGAAGTGAAGATGCCCGCCCTCCATCCGCTTGAGCTGTGGCAGCAGTCTGGGCGGGATGCGGCCTTCGGGGACAACCTCTTCCGCCTTCAAGACCGCCGGCAGCGGTCGCTGGTGCTGGCCCCCACCCATGAGGAGGTCATCACCCTCCTGGCCAGCACCTTCGTGCGCAGCTACCGGGACCTCCCCGTCACCGCCTACCAGATACAGACGAAGCTTCGCGACGAGCCACGCCCTCGCGCCGGCCTTATCCGGGTCCGCGAGTTCGACATGAAGGACGCCTACTCCTTCGACGCCGACGAGGAGGGGTTGGCCATCACCTATGGGCGCATGGTGCAGGCCTACAAGAACATCTTCCAGCGGTGCGGCCTCCCCGCGGTCATGGTGGAGGCCGACAGTGGCGCCATCGGCGGCAAAGACTCCCACGAGTTCATCCTGCCCACCCCGGTCGGCGAGGACACCATCATCCTGTGCGACGCCTGCGGCTACGCAGCTAACGCTGAGCGGGCCGAGTCCCGCAAGCCACCGGTCCCTGGGGAGGAGCTCGGGCCCCTGGAGGAGGTCCGCACCCCGAGCGTGCGGACCATCGCGGACCTGGCCACCTTCCTGCACATCCCCAAGGAGAAGACCCTCAAGGCTGTCTTCTACAAGGCCGATGGCCAGGTGGTCTTTGTGGTGCTCCGGGGCGACCTGGAGGTCAACGAAGTCAAGCTGAAGCGCCGCCTCGGAGTGACCGACGTGAGGCTGGCCACCGACGAGGAGGTGAAGCAGGCAGGGTTGGTGGCAGGGTCCGCCTCTCCCATCGGGCTGAAGGGAATCAGGGTAGTGGCTGACGACTCCATTCACCTGGGGGCCAACTTCGTGGTGGGGGCCAACCGGCCGGACTATCACCTGCGCAACGCCAACGTGCCACGGGACTTCCAGCCGGACCTGGTGGCGGACATCGCCCTGGCCCAGGGAGGCCACGGCTGCCGTCGCTGCGGCGCTCCCCTCAAGGCGCTGAAGGGCATCGAGGTAGGGCATGTCTTCAAGCTGGGCGTCTTTTTCAGCGAGCGGTTCAAGGCCCTCTACCTGGACCGGGAGGGACAGCAGCGGCCCATGCACATGGGGTGCTACGGCATCGGGGTGGGACGGCTGCTGGCAGCGGTCATCGAGCAGCACCACGACGACAAAGGCATCCTCTTCCCGACCTCCGTGGCCCCGTACCACGTCTACCTGGCCGGCCTGAACCTGGAGGACCCCCAGGTGGCGGGAAAGGGCGAGGAGCTCTACCGCTCGCTCGGTGAGGCGGGTGTGGAGGTGTTCTACGACGACCGGGAGGGGACGGCTGGGGTCAAGTTCAACGACGCCGATCTGCTGGGCTTCCCCCTCCGGGTGGTGGTGAGTCCCCGCACGTTGCGCCAGGGGGCAGCCGAGGTGAAGCGGCGCGCCGACACGGCCACTGCCCTGGTGCCCCTGGGGCAGGTGGTAGAGTGGGTCAAGGCAGCACTACAATAGCCTCGCTCGCACAGCACTCGCTGAGCCAGAGGGAGCACTATGCCGCAGCCATCGACATCTGAGCGAAATAGCCGCATTGCGATACTTATTGATGGGGACAATGCCCAGCCTTCTCTCATTGGAGAGGCGATTGCAGAAGCTGGTAAGTACGGATTGGTAAGCATTCGACGCATCTATGGGGACTGGACAGCAATCAACATGAGCAGTTGGAAGGACACGCTGAATGTCTATGCTGTTCAGCCGATACAACAGTTCCGCTATACCACCGGGAAGAACGCCACTGATAGCGCGATGATCATCGATGCTATGGACATTCTCTATGAGGGAGTTGTCAACGGGTTCTGCCTGGTATCGAGCGACAGTGATTTTACCCGGTTGGCCACTCGTGTCAGGGAAAAGGGCTTCTTTGTGATGGGAATTGGGAGGAGGAGCACTCCCCGAGCATTTGTTAACGCCTGTGAAGTCTTCGTCTACACTGAAAACCTCCAACCGCAAGTCAAAACGGCGCAAGCCCAGAAGCCGGCAGAACCAAAAGGAGTCGGCGAACCAAGCTTGCCCGATCCCCTACCCATGCTTCAGAGCGCCGTGGAGACGTCCCTACAAGAGGATGGGTGGGCTTTCTTAGGAGCAGTGGGCAATCGGCTGCGCCAACTGGACCCGGGCTTCGATACGAGGACATACGGCTATCGCCAGCTCTCCCAGCTAATCAGGGCGTATCCGGACGAGTTTGAAACAAGGGAAAAGAAAAGTGGTGGAGGCCCTTCCCCTATCTATGTACGACCTCGGGATAACCGTGTTCGATAGCTTCCATCCGGAGCCAGGGCCATCGAAGCACCGCGCCGGCCCGTGAAAACGGCTCTCAGTAGCTACAAGGAGTCCGGCAATGCCGTAGCAAAGGTGGCGGGGCGCCTCTGGACGCAGCCCGGGGCGGGTGAGTAGGACACCACGTCAGGGGAGGGCAGATGAAAGGAGGCCCTCCATGGCTGGCATCTGGCCCGGTGATACTCGCTGCGCGGTGCTGCTGACCTTCGACGTGGACGGCGTGTCTTCCTGGCTCCGCCGCAACCCCGACTTTGCCAAGCTGCCCTCCCTCATGTCCATGGCCGAGTACGGCCCCAGCGTCGCGACGCCACGCATCCTGGAGCTGCTTGAGGCCCATGACATCAAGGCAACCTTCTTCATCCCCGGCTTTGTGGCGGAGACCCACCAGGAGCTGGTGCGCAGGGTCCACAGCCTGGGGCACGAGGTGGCGCACCACGGCTACCTGCACGAGCCGCCCGCTACCTGCACCCCGGAGCAGGAAGAGGAGGTGCTGGACAAGGGCACGGCCATTCTGGCGGGCATCACCGGGCAGCGGCCCCTGGGCTACCGCTCCCCCTCGTGGGAGCTGAGCGAGCGCTCACTGCCTCTGCTGGCAGGCAAGGGGTTCCTGTACGACTCCAGCCTCATGGGGGACGACGCGCCTTACTGGGTGGAGGCCGGCCAAGGCAAGCGCCTGGTGGAGGTGCCGGTCCACTGGCAGTGGGATGACGTCCCGTACTTCGCCTTCGCGCCGGCGGCCGGCATCCGCGGCCCCATGCAGGGCCCGCAGGCCGTCTACGAGACGTGGTCGGCCGGCTTCGATGGGGTCTACCGCTGGGGTCGCGCCTTCTGCCTGACCATGCACCCGCAGGTCATTGGCCGGCCGGACCGCCTGCTGATGCTGGAGCGGCTGGTGCGCCACATGCGGAGCTTCCGCGACGTGGCCTTCCTCCGCTGTATTGACGCGGCCCGGATGTGGGAGCAGGACAAGCGATAGACGGCAGGTGGTGGCGGATGAGACCTGGAGGCCCAGCGCCGGCGGGCCAGGCGAACGCGCCAACGTCAGGAGGTTCGAGTCCACAGAGGCCCACGAAACTGGATTCGAACCCCCTGCCTGGAAGCGGCTCCCCACGGCTCGGCCGACACCCTCTGCGAGACGCAAACGCCCACCATGCCGGCGCCCAAGGGCGCACAGTAAGATGGCGCGCCTGGCGCAGCTACAGGTACCCATAACACGAGGCCGCCCGCCCTTCGACTCAGGACGAGCGGCCTCGGTGTTGCTGCTACGGGGTCCCGGAAGCCTCAGATGGACTCGGCCGGGGGAAGCGTGGACAGTTATCGCCCCTTGAAGGTCGGCGCCCGCTTCTCCACGAAGGCCCTGGCCGCCTGAAGCCATTTGTCGGTGTTGCGGACGCGGTCCGGGTGCTGGTCGAGCTCGTCGTTCCACCTGGCCGAGGCCCCATCCTGAGCGCCTTGCATGGCAGCCGAGGCTTGTGTACACTAATGTACACAAGCGCCAGGAGGCGAGCTATGGCAGAGCGGCTGATTCATGTGGGTATACGAGAATTCCGTGAAGATATGGCGCAGTATCTGGACTCACCCGTACCGGTGGCCATCACCCGGCATGGGCGAACCGTGGGCTACTATGTCCCGGCCCACGGCAAGATGGACGAAGAAGAACTGCGCGCACTGAAGCGGGCGGTGGAGCACTTGGCAACCCTCCTGGCCGACCGTGGGATCAGTGAGGATGAAGTCGTGAGTGCCTTCCGAGCACGTCGCGCACATGGCTAAGGCGCTCGTACTGGATTCCACATCCTGGTGCGCGCAGTGCTGGGGCGACGTGTGCTTACCATCCTGGAGACCTATGCGGATCGCGTTCACTTCCTTGCGCCCGAGATCGCCTTCACTGACGTCCGTGCCCATCTGCCGGACATTCTTGTGAAGAGGGGCCTGCCGCGAGAGACCGTCACGCAGCGCATTGACGATGTCTTGAGAGGGCGAGGCCGCCCGCCCTTCGAGAGCCTCAGGGTGGGCGGCCTCGGTGTTGCTGCTTCGGGGTCCCGGAAGCCTCAGATGGACTCAGCCGGGGGAAGCGTGGACAGTTATCGCCCCTTGAAGGTCGGCGCCCGCTTCTCCACGAAGGCCCGCGCCGCCTCCTTGTGGTCGTCCGTCATGAAGCTCAGGCCCTCCAAGGCCAGGCCAATGTCCATGTTCAGGTTCAGCGTATCCCTCAGGACCTTGTTGACCGAGTACTTGGTCCACTTGATGGCCTGCACCGGCCCGTCGGCCAGCCGCTTGGCGTACTTCCAGCCCTCTTCCTGGGCCTTTCCCGCCGGCGTGACGAAGCTCACCAGCCCAATGCGCTCGGCCTCGCGCCCCGGTATCATGTCGCCCGTCATCAGGAAGTGCTTGGCCCGGGACGGGCCCACCAGGTGCGGCCAGATCACCGCGCCGCCATCGCCAGCCACCAGCCCCACGCTGATGTGCCGGTCGCCGATACGGGCGTTCTCGGCCATGAAGACCACGTCGCAGAGGAGGGCAATGGTGGCCCCCAGGCCCACGGCATCGCCGTTGACGGCGGCCACGATGGGGGTGTCGCACTCCAGCATGTTTCGCACCAGGACGCGGCCGCCCCGGGTCGGCTGGGCAACCCTGCGCCTGGAGGGGTCCCGCTGCCGCTCGTCCATGTCCTTCACATCGCCCCCAGCGCAGAAGGCGCGCCCTGCGCCAGTGACCAGGATGGCCCGGACCTCCGGGTCATGGTCCAGCTCCACGAACAGCTCCTCCAGCGTCTCGTGCATGTCGCCGCCGATGGCGTTCAGGCGGTCGGGGCGGTTCATGGTGATGGTAGCTACCCCTTCCTTCAGGTCCACCGCGATGAACTGGGAACGGTTGTAGTCCGGCATCTCTAACCCTCCTCGCTCATGTTTCAGCCACTACTGCCACATGGCCCGCGTGCCTACACCGTCGAAAAGGCCCGGTCCTTCGCCTTTCCTACCCTGGCAGCCAGTCGCCAGGCTGTGCTGACGGGATTCTACCACCTCGCCAGGGACGGCGCTACAGTGGAGGTTGCCGTTTGTGCCACGGCGTGGCTTGCTCATAGGCGTGGCCCAGCCGCAGCACCGCTGCCTCGCCCAGGGGACGCCCCACGACCTGGAGGCCAATGGGCAGCCCCTCCGGGCTGAAGCCGCAGGGCAACGAGAGGGCCGGCAGCCCTGTGAGGTTGAAAGGCTGTGTGTAGCGGGTGATGGCAGCCCGCGCGTCCACGCGCCGCCCCCCCAACTCCACGGTGCTCTCCCCTATGTTCGGCGCGGCCACGGGGATTGTCGGCAGCACCAGCAACTCCACTCCACCGAACAGGGCCAGGGCGGACTCCATGATAGTGCGCCGCGCCCGCTGCGCCTGCAGGTAGAGCGAAGCGGGAAGCACGGACCCCTGGATGAGCCGGTCGCGCACGTCTGCCCCATAGTCCTGCGGCCGCGTGCGCAGCCACCCGGCATGGTAGGCCGCCGCCTCGCCCAGGATGATGGTCATGTTGGCCAGGCCGGCCAGCTCCCCTTCCGGCCACGGCACCGGCTGCACGTTGGCACCCAGCTCACCCAGGGTGCCAACAGCAGCCTCGAAGGCCTGCCTGACCGCCGGCGCCATGAAGTCGAAGTAGGGGTTGGAGAGGACACCCACCCGCACCCCCTTCACCCCCGCTTTCAGCCCGCGGGTGTAGTCAGGCACCGGCGCCTGAAGGGAGCCAGGGTCGGCGGGGTCGTGGCCGGCGATGGCCCGTAGCAGGATGGCCGCATCCTCGACGGTCTTGGTCATGGGGCCCACGTGGTCCAGCGACCAGGAAAGGGGGAGCGCCCCGAAGCGGGAGACCCGGCCATAGGTAGGCTTGAGGCCCACCATGCCGCACAGGGCAGCCGGGATCCGGATCGAGCCCCCCGTGTCGGAGCCCAGCGATGCGACGCACATGTGGGCCACGGTGGCAGCTCCAGAGCCGCCGCTGGAGCCGCCGGGGATGCGCTTCAGGTCCCAGGGGTTGCGGACCGGCCCGTAGTGCGGGTTGGTGCTGCTGATGCCGAAGGCAAACTCGTGCATGTTGAGCTTGCCCAGGAGCACCGACCCCGCCGCCTTCAGCTTGGCTACTGCCGTGCTGTCGGCGTCCGGCACTCGCTGCGCCAGAATCTTGGACCCGCCGGTGGTGCGGACGCCGGCGGTGTCGAACAAGTCCTTGAACGCCAGCGGCACGCCGTGCAGCGGGCCACGGTAGGTCCCCTGCGCAATCTCCCGCTCAGCGGCCCTGGCCTGTGCCATGGCCCCCTCTCCCGTGATGGTGATGTAGGCGTTGACCTTGGGGTTGAGGGCCTGGGCGCGCTCCAGCACCGCCTGGGTCAGCTCGACGGGCGAGAGCTTTTTCCCCTTGACGAGCCGCGCCGCCTGGGCAACCGTCAAGCAGACAAGGTCGGTGCTACTCATGGCGTTCCTCCGCAGACAAAGATAGGAAGCCTGCCATCCCGCCCATACTACATCCGCACCGCTTCGACTACCAGCAGGAAGCCCAGCCAATGATGGCGGGCCACCTGCACCGTGAAACCTGCGGCCTGGACCGTCTCCAGGGTATGGCGGTCTAGGTGGCACCCGCCGGCCACCCGCTTCCACAGGGGGGTCGCAACCGCCTGGAGCCAGGCCACCGGCTGGTAGCTGACCTGCACGTGCTCCAGCGCCAGGAAGCGACCGCCGGGCCGCAGGACCCGGCGCACCTCGCGGAGACCCCGCAGAGGGTCCGGCACTGTGCAGAAGGCCAGGCTAGCCACCGCCGTGTCGAAGGCGCCATCCCGGAAAGGCAGGTGCTGGGCATCGCCCAGGAGCAAGCGGCACGGCGCTTTCAGCCTTGCTGCCCGCTTCCGCGCCTGGCGGAGCATGGCGGCATCGGGCTCCAGGGCCACCAGCTCCACATGGCCGGGGTATGCGCCCAGCGTGGCGCCGGTGCCAAAGCCCACCTCTAGCACGCGGCCAGCGGCGCCGGCCAGCAGCCGCTTCCGGAGCCCGGTCAGCCGCACGGCCTCGAAGGGGGCCAGGGCCAGGTCATAGACTTGCGCGCAGAAGGACCCCATGCCGATGTGCCCTCACCTCTCATCCGGGGGGACCGAACTGTCCCGCTCATGGTTACGTAAGCTCGGCATACCATTTTCGTATCTGAGAAGCGGCTGGTATTGGAAACCTTGAGGCACCTTAAGCTACCTGGCCTGCAATTGACTAGATCCATGTCAGCGCGCCCGCCCTTTCCCATATCTTCAAGACTCCCTACGGGGCCCTCGACAG